>NZED01000059.1 GCA_002690325.1 Synechococcus sp. ARS1019 | reverse complement strand
TGGTGAAGCTAGTGTCCCACTAGATGTCAGTGTGTTTGGAGTTGGAACTATTCGTGCTCTGGGCGGAGATGCGATTACCAACTTCAGCTTGTTGCAACCTGGAGATGGTCTATTTGACTTTGTAGGATCTGTAGATGTTGTAATCACTCAAGGATTCCACGGAAGTGGATCTATTCCAACACTATCTGGTGCTGCGGAATCTACAACATTCAATCCAGTTGAAGAACAGATTCTATTCTCCTTTGGTGGAGCATATAGTAACCTCAAGTTTACCCACGGTACTTGGATCGGATCTGGAAGAATTAATAATATTGCATCTCTGGAAGCAGAGAAAGGAACATTTGATTATGTTGGTTCTGGTGAAATTAATATTATTTCCAGAAAACCAGTATGGCCTGAAGATTCCGATGAGAAACATACAGAAGCTTACAACTTCAGTGCATTCGTCCCATCAATTGATCTTGACTACGGTCTAATTGTTGATATTACAAATGTTGTTGTTACTGAACTAACAACACAAACAATATCTACAGATACAACAGCACCAACTGGTGTTATAAGAGTTGGTCTAAACGAAACTGTAACCTTAAGTGCAGTATACAATGTTCCTAACACAACATCTGTACCAACAATTACAGATGATTATGGTTTAGTATCTGAAGTTCATGATCCAACAACTGATTATGGTTGGATACTTGGAACTCATGCTCATGGTATTCCATTCGGCACAGTTGCCGATATTACTGGTTCTTCTGAAAATCCAAGAACTCGTACATACATTGCCGATGGCGATGGACTATTCAAGATTACAGGTAAGGCAAGACTTCCTCTATTCGCCAGTGTATTTGGTGGAGGTCTATTCAAACCTCAAGGTGCATCTATCACCAACTTTAGTCTACTTGCTATTGGTGATGGACATATCAATGGAATGTCTGGCGAAGGTGCAGAAAGCACTGTTACTGAATACTATGGTGATGGTGCATTCAGAAAACTCAGTGGTGCAGCAGAGTCTGCTTCCTTCAATCCATTGGAGAGGCAGATGCTCTTCTCCTTCAATGGTGCGGTACAAAATCTTGCTTTCGCTCACGGAACATTTGGTGGCGATGGTGTACTGTTTACATTTGAAGGTGGTGGAGAGAGAACATCATTTGATTATGTTGGTTCTGGTTCTATCCTTACATTCAACAAACTTGAGGAAGCAAGAACTTACTTCTACAACTGTAGTTCTATTGTTCCATTCTTGGATATTGACTACGGTCTCATTGTTGATCAAGCAAATGCTGCTGTTACAGATCTCACAACACAGACTATTTCTTCCGATGAAATTGCTGCAACTGGATCTGTCAGAATTGGTCTCAATGAGGTAGTAACTCTTGGTGCAGTATACACTGTTCCTAATCAAGTTACAACTCCAACCACATTCATTGATTACAATATTGTCAATGAAACTGAAGATGAACTTCTTGATCATGGACACATTCTTGACAGTGTTCAGGTTGGAATGCCTGGCTGCATCTACGGAACTGTTGAAGTTCGTGGTGTTGCTGATATTGCATTCACCCCCAATAATATTTCTAGGGGTGAATTGCAACTTAGAGGTGAAGCAAGAATCTTCAGCATTCTTAGAAATATTGGAGAAGGTACTCTATTTGCAATTTCTGGTGCATCCAGTTCTTCTGGTGTTGCTTACGAATCAACAGGTCTGTTCCAGACACTTGGATTTGCAGAGGTTGCTCTTGTCAGAGAATATGCTGGATCTGGTGCATTCAGAAAACTCAGTGGTGCAGCGGAGTCTATCACCTTCAATCCACTGGAGAAGCAAATGCTCTTCTCCTTTACTGGTACTGCTGGAATTCCATCCATCACACTCAGTCATACTGGAGATGGCAATCTATTCACGTTTGATGGAACTACTGATAGCACCACATTTGCACATTATGGTTCTGGTATTATCAGTCTCAGGTCCAAGAAACCAAGACCTGATGTTGACTCTGAAGAGAAGCATACCGAAGTATACGATCTTAACATTGATTGTATTCAACCAGAGTATGATTATGGTTCACTTATTGACGCAGCACTTTCACAGTGTACGCCTACAAGTGGTCTAATAAATGCAACAACAACTGCACCTACTGGTTGTATTATTCTAGACGGTACACTTGGAGTATATCCAAATGTAACTTATACAGTACCAGTTGCAGTTAACTCTCCAACTACTCTGTTTGATTACGGTACTGTTCCTGATCCAGAAGATGGAACGGATGATTATGGTTGGATTCTTGATCCAACTGGTAAGCATTGTCCATTCGGACAAATCCATCATATCAGAGGAAGTTCTGGTCCTAACTCCAGAACCTTCCGTGAAGTATTCACTGGTGAAAGTGAGCATAAAGTATACGGCATCAATATTTCTGGTGATGCTGAAATTGTCGTACCACCTCAATGGTATGGTTATGGTGTACTTGATGTTACATCACGTCCAATCTCCATCACTGGATTTAGTCTACGCACATTTGGTGGTGGTAATCTATTTGGTATTGGTGGTGGTGCAGAATCTGTCACCTTCGTTCCATCTGGTGGTCAGGTTCTATTCAAGTTTATTCCTGGTCCGTTTGATAGATGGACAACATACGATTGGCAACCTTCTTGGCAAGGTAGAGGTGCAATTACGCTTCCTGACGGTGAAGCAGTTACACGTTATGTACCTCATGTCATTGGTACTGGTAACATTCCAGTATTCAGTGGTGCTGCTGAATCTCTCACTGTTAATCCAGAAGAAAGGCAACTTCTATTCTCATTTGCAGGAGAAGGTCAAGAAGCATTTGTTGCGAACCCACCAGAAAGAACTGCACAGATCAGTTTCAACAATCGTGGATTCACCACTGGTGTATTCTTCGTTCCACATTATCCAGGCGATGGTCTCATCTCTGTTTCTGGAGATGCCAATATTCATTATGTACCTCATGTCATTGGTACTGGATCCATTCCAGTATTCAACGGTGCAGCAGAATCTTCTACCTTCAATCCAGAAGAAAGACAGATGCTATTCTCCTTTATCGGGGAACGTCTGTCAGAGAAGAAATCTGTTGCAGAGATTGGATTTGGAGACATTCTCTTCAGTGGTACATCTGGAGATCCATTACTTACATTTGCGGAACAACCATTTGGTACAGTTCCTGTATCTGGAGAGGCACATATTGTTGCATCTCTACTCCATGTTGGTTCTGGTACATTCAGAAAACTTGGTGGTGCAGCGGAATCTGCAACATTCAATCCACAAGAAAGAGATCTTCTATTCTCCTTTACTGGAGAAAGAATTGCAGAATCTACAAGCTTCAGCGAAGTTGCTTCTGGAACTCTGTTTGGATTCAGTGGAGCATCAGAGACATTTGCGTTTGCTTACGAAACTCAAGGTCTATTCAGAGTTGCAGACGAAGCTCTGGTTGTTGCATCTCTACTCCATGTCGGTTCTGGTACTATCAGAAAGTTTGCTGGAGCAGCAGAATCTCTTACCGTCAATCCAGACGAAAGACAAATTCTATTCTCTTTCGCTGGAGAAGGATCACAGTCTCTCACTGTCGCTGAGACCAAACAGGTTGAAATTGATATTACTGGTAAGGCAGATCCAGTTCTTAGAACTCAAGCATTCCATGGTTCTGGAACCTTTACTGTCACTGGTGAAGTTGGTATTAGATATGTACCCAACAACGTTGGATTTGGTAATATCTTTGCTATCAATGGTGCAGCAGAGTCTATCACCTTCAATCCAGACGAGAAGCAAATGCTCTTCTCGTTCCTTGGAGAAGTTGCAGACAGCGTTACTGTCAGAGAAATCAGCAAAGGTGGAACTCTCACATTCGCTGGTACATCTGGAGATCCATTACTCTCATTTGCAGAGAGTGGATTCGGTCAGACAAAACTCCGTGGAAAGGTTCGCTTTACTACACACCGCAGTATCTTTGGTACTGGTTCCTTCAGGAAGTTTGGTGGATCTGCGGAAGCAGTTGCATTCAACCCAGTGGAAAGGGATGCACTGTTCAGATTCGTTGGAGATGCTACCCACAAAATTACCAGTGTTTACATTGGTTCTGGTTCTCTCAGAAAACTCAGTGGTGCAGCAGAGGCAGTTGCCTTCAATCCAGACGAAAGACAAATGCTCTTCTCCTTCACTGGAGATGGTGCAGATTCCAGAACAGCGAGAGAAGTCAGTCAGGGTGGAACTCTCAAAACATCTGGAACAGCAAAAGTTCTTGTCAGTTTTGCACACGCTGGCGAAGGTACAATTCCTCTCAGTGGCGATGCTCTCACTACAAGAGCAAGAGACTTTGTTGGATTTGGATCTATTCCAGTATTCAGAGGTGCAGCAGAATCTCTCACCTTCAACCCAACAGAAAGAGAAATTCTCTTCTCCTTCAATGGAGAGCGTATATCAGAGAAGACTACCGCAAGAGAACTCAGTCAAGGTGGCACTCTTCTTGTTGGCAGTGAACTTGAAGCAATACGACTTACATTCAGTGAGCAACCTCATATTGAGATTGCAGTTAATGGTGACAGTGTTGACCTACGTGCCTTTGCATATCAAGGATCTGGAAGAATTTCCAATGTTAATAATGTTGAGGATGCATTTGTACGTGCTCCATGGCAGGCTAGCGGCACAGTCAAGGTTACAGGTAATGCACTCATTCAAGTACAACTCTTCCAGCCAGAGTTCGTACAAGTTTGGATTATCTAAAATATAAATATTACTTGAGAAGAAAGTGTACGTAAATAATGACCACTCAGGTACAATTTAGAAAAGGTACAACTTCAGAACACGCCATTTTCACTGGTGCTAATGCAGAGATAACAGTTGATACTGAAAAGAAAACAGCTGTTGTACATGATGGAAGTGATGTTGGTGGTTTTGAATTACAACGTGCTCGCTGGGAAGTAGTTGACACATCAGGAAATTTATCCTGTGGTGTTAAGTATCTTCTTGACACAAGCAGTGGTGCTTTAACATTGCAAATGCCATATGAATCAAATGGGGTAGTACCTCATGTAGGTGATATGCTTGAAATGACTGACTTTAAAGCAACATGGGCTATAAATAATGTTACTTTAACGACAACTGGTAACAGTCAGTTATTCTTAAACAAATTTGGAAACACTGATTCAACCTTTGTATTAGATGTCGCTGGACTTTATGTTCAGTTTGTTTGGGACGGAACTTACTGGAGGATCTTAGCATGAGTTTATATCTCAGTGCAAGCACTGCAACACAAGAACAAAATGTTGCAAATTCAAATGATTTTACCGTACATGCTCTGAGAAGAGACAAGGACGGTATGCTTCATTACACAAAGGCAAGATCTACAGAAGATGAAGTCTTTGATTTTCACCGTACAGATGGTGAAGAATATACAGATTTTCTTCAAGGAACTGAATATGTCCTTGCTGACGCAGGCGATAAGAAGTATTCAAATGATACTGATGATAAATACCAACAGTTCAGGTTTGATTTCAGACGCTTGACATATTTCATTGATAGTGATGGTTACTTAGTCGCAAGACTAAATAAAGATTATGATCATAACGCAAACGGCCCTAAGTAGGAATTATAACAAATGGCAGATTTTAGACTCGGTAGACTAAAGTTTAAGTGGAGAGGAGCATGGGCTGCCTCCACTGCTTTCGTCATTGACGATATCGTCAAGTATGGTGGCAACACATATGTGTGTACAACCAACCACACTTCATCAGGCACAACCTCTTTTTACTCAAGTGACTTGGGTAATTGGGATCTTCATGTTGAAGGTATTGAAAATAGAGGTGACTGGTCCAGTGGATCTTGGTATAGACTTAATGATGTAGTTAAGTACGGTAATACTCAGTACAGAACTACTACTGCTCATACTTCTACTGCCAATTTTGATTCCACCAAGTTTGAAGTATACCTAGAGGGTCTTAATTTTGAAGATTCTTGGGTATCTGGTACTGAGTACCAAAAGGGTGACGTTGTAACCTTCAGAGGTTATAGCTACGTTGCTAAAACAATTCATACCAGTGCAACCTCACCTAATTCTGATTCAACCAATTGGGAAGTATTAACAACTGGTTTTGAAGCACGTGGTGAATATGACGCTTCTACAGCATACGCTTTAGGTGATGTTGTACGTTATGGTGGTAATTCCTACGTAAACAAACTATCTTCCACTGGTGTTGCTCCTACAACCACTGCCAACTGGACTCTAATTACTGAGGGTCTTAACTGGTTGGGTGCATGGGATTCTGCAACAGTTTACCAGAAGGGTGATGTTGTTAACAGAAACTCAAACTCTTATGTTTGTATCACTGATAACACTACTGGTGCTGGTAATGCTCCTGAACTAGATCCTAGCGGAAACTATTGGAACTACCTAGCACAGGGTGGTAACGCTGCTCAGGTTCTACAAGAGACTGGAGACCTTCTCTATCAGGCAGCAAGTGGTGTTAATAGAATTGCACTACCAACTGGGTCTACAGGCACCGCAGCAGAGCAAGCACAGGCATCTGGTCAAGTTCTAACAGTTGGTGGTTCTCCACTACTCCCAAGATGGGAAAAGAACAACACAACAGGTTCTGTATTCTACGTAACTAAGGAAGGTTCTGATACTAATAACGGTCTAAGCATCTCTAGAGGTTTTGCTTCACTAAGATATGCTTGTGATTATATCAGTGCTTTAACAGGTGCTGATGCTCCTTCTGCAACCAACCCAATCACAATTTTTGTTAAGGCAGGTACTTACGAAGAAGTTAACCCAATCGTTGTTCCTGAATTCGTTTCAATTATTGGTGACAACCTAAGAACTTCTGTTGTCAAACCAGCGGCTGGCAATTCTAACATGCAGTCTTTGACGTTGGGTTCAGCACTCACTCATATTCAATATGGTGAGATCATCTCCAACGCTGCTGGAACCAAAACTGCCATGGTTCTAGATACAGATTATGGTTCTGCTGTCCATCTACTAAACTTAACTGGTGGTGTATGGAATTCTGGTGACAAGTATCTAGATATTGTTTCTAACAAAAATGCAGATGCTCGTAATCTAATCTTCAAAAACGCTAAGTTTATTGCATGGGAAGCATATCATCGCCATGCAGCAAATGATGGTGCTGTAAATGGAACAGAAGCAGACGTTAAGAACACACTCCAATCTTACATTGAAGCAATTGCTTTCAATATCAGAGCAGGTGGTAACAATAAAGTCTATGATTATGCTGCTGCTTATGTTGGTGGTACTGCAATCACAAGTAACTCTTCTCAAGATACTACACTAAACGGTTATATTGAGACTATTGCTGATCAATGTCTACGTGGTGTTACTGTTAGTACTTCCGCTGGAAATACTGAAACACAGTATGTGGATAATACGATCACAAATGACAGTAATGATCCTGCTTGTCCTACAGTTACTTCTGCACTATCAACACTTGTTGCTATTCTAGGCAATGCTATTACTAGCAACAGCATGAGTGGTTCTACATCTACAGATACTTCTATCCAAGTTTCTTCAGTAGATACTCGCACCAATGCTGAGTCTACAATGTGCTTACTTGGTTCTCATACTACCATTAAGGAAATGGTATTTGAGGGCATGAGTGGATTCGTTCCTTCTACAAGTGACGATAAGGATATGGACACCGCTACAGTTAAGGGTGTCTTCTTCCGACTCAATCCTAACTCTGCAATCACCAAATCTCCTTACATTCAAAACTGTACTCTATTCTCTGGAGCAGCAGTTGGTATTCTACTTGATGGTGGTGTACACGCACATTATGATAATTCTTCAACACCATCTAACAAGTCAATGGTGTTTGACTCCTTCACTCAAGTTATTGACGGTGGTGTTGGTTTCTATGTAACAAGAGGTGCTGCAACTGAAATTGTATCATCCTTCACATACTACGCACACATTTCTTACACTGCTACACGTGGTGGTAGAATTCGTGCTGTTACTGGTAACTCATCTTACGGTAAGTATGGTGCGATTGCTAGAGGATTTAAATCTGATGAAGTTACCATTGATGGTAAAGTCAAGGGTAAGCGTCTCACAATTGATGTTTCAACTCCTCTAGGTGCAACATTCACTGTTGGTGAAAGAATTACAGGTGGAACTTCAGGTGCTATTGGTGAACTGATTAATGATCAGTCTACTTCTGGATTCTTGTATTACTTCCCCATTAAAGGAACCTTCCAACAGGGTGAAACAATTACAGGTGGGACTTCTAATCTTACAGCAACTCTTGTAAACAACACAGATGCTGTTACTGGACAGAAAGGATTTATTCTTACTGTTGTAGATCTACAGAATGCTCCAGATGCTGGTGGTTCAGTTGAACTTCAAGATAATGGTGTTAACGATGACAGTGGTTCATATGTTATCTCCAATGCTAGTTACATCGCTCCCGATGGAAGAGGTTCATTGACTGTAAATCGTGGTCAGTTTGGTACATCTGCTGCTGATCATGATGGTACAACCTCTATTGCTCTATTCCCAGACTCAGGAAGTTCTGCTACTTTGTCTGCTGATGTTCTAGTTGGTGCTTCATCTCCTGTAACCATGCAGGTTTCTAGCGTGACTGGCATGACCATTAATGGTTTCATTGCTATCGGTAACGAGTTGTTTAAGGTGGTATCATTCCCATCAGCAACATCCGTACAAGCATCACGTGCTGAAGAAGGTACTGCTGCTGAAGGTCACTCAACTAATGATGCTATTACCATCCTAAATGCAAAGATTGCATCTCAAGATGAACTAATTGAGGATGTTGTTGCTGCTGATGTTTCAATTCGTGTGAAGCAAGCAAGTGTTGGTCTTGATGCTAATGACTATATTCTAATCGGTAGTGAGTTCATGAAACTCGTTGCTGTTGCTCCTGATACCAAAGGCATTACAACACTACAGTTTGCTGATGAGAAAGTTATTGAGGCAGGTGATGGTCAGGACTTCAAGATCCGTTTCCAGTATTCACAAGTACGTCTAACTGCTCACGACTTCCTAGATGTTGGTACAGGCAGTAAAGCAAATACTAACTGGCCTGGTCTACCCAACTCACCTAACGTTCCTTCATACGAAATTGATGAAGATCGTCCAGGTCGTGTTTACTACGTATCTACTGACCAAGATGGTAACTTCTCTGTTGGTAAGTACTTCAGAGTTGAACAGGCAACTGGTAAGGCAACACTAGACGCTTCTGCGTTTGACCTATCTGGTCTATCAAGTTTGAGACTTGGTTCTATCGGTGCTCAGTTGGGTGCTGCTATTAAC
>NZED01000001.1 GCA_002690325.1 Synechococcus sp. ARS1019 | reverse complement strand
TGTGTTGAAAGGATAGTATCCATGTGTATGATGTGTCAAGCAAACTTATGTGGGAATGCCTCCTTGTATGTGCTCATGACATGTGGTAATTCTTCTTCTCTGAGTATGAATTGACACCATCCAGTAGCAATGACTTTATATCCTTTATTAGGTGTTACTCCTCTATGTGCATGAGTCCAATGTGCTGGCCATATAACACATGTACCTTCTATTGCTTGTGTTGTTGTATCTTGATATGGGAATACTGTACCTGATGCTGCATCATTAAGATAGATCATCCATGCAAGTAGTCTATTACCCATACCTTGTAGTTCACAATGTAGTTTACCAAAACCTTCACCATTTTTATATGCTTGAATGTTATAGTTGTCTTGTACTTCAAATGGAGGGAGATCCATTAGATAGTCGTATTCATTTACATATTTGAAGATGGCATCATTCAATGGTTGATATAGTATGGATGAGTATTGTCCCCATTTATTCACATTAGAGAATGTGCATTGTAAATCCATACTATGTTTAATACGTTTATCTACAATACCACGTGAAATAGTACCAGGAACTTTCCTATCATCTTGTTTGTATAGGGAGATCAAGGTTTTACACTGTTCTTGTGTTAATGTATTAGCGTATTGTTCAATGAATGTTCTTGATTTTGTCACGTTTCCTTAGTGGTGTACCAGGTTTTTTAAGATCTTTCTTAAGTTGTTTGAGGAACTTAAGGTGTTCTTTTATCGTTAGTTTGTACATTGTATTCAATTGTGATAACTTGTGATGATCTACCTTGTGATGTCACTCTAGTTGATCTTTCCATAGTGCCACCTAGTTGTGCTGCAATTTGTAGTAATTCAGCGATGAGATCACCATGAGAGTTATCCCATGACTTATATGGAATAAGACCATGATAATGATCAGACACATCAATTCCTGGTACTTGACATTCTTTCATTTCTTCTACGCAATCAGTATGGCATGTGTTATCATCAGGGGGGCATGAGGATGAACACTCAAAGTATTCATCCATACAATCATTATGTTTATCGGTTGACATTTGCTTGTTCCTTACGTGCTTCTACTGCCGACTTACGTGGAGGGCATGGTTGATTAGATTTACGCTTCAATTCTAGAGAGAGTTGACGTTCTAGTTCAGATTCAAATTGAACCAGATGTTCAGTCAAATATTGACGATACTCATTTTCATCAATGAGATCATACAAGTGTGCAACGTGCTCTAGGGCAAATACTAGTTTCGTCTGGTCATTCATTCGCATAATTCTGAAAGTGAAAAGAGGGAGAAGAACTCAAGTCCTTCATTCAACATTATAGCATGAGTATCACAATCTTGTCTATCTACAATTGTAACAACTTTATCTACATTATAATTGGCATTTCGTAGTACTTGTACTGCATTGAGTGCTGATTGACCAGTTGTGGTCACATCTTCCAATACAGTAATTGTAGCACCTTCTGGTGGTAAGTGACCTTCTATTTGAGATGTAGTACCATGACCTTTAGGTTGTTTACGAATAATAAGAGCATCAAGAGGACGCCATTGTTGATGACATGCCATTGCCACCGCAGATACAAGAGGATCAGCACCAAGTGTTAAACCTGCTACTGCTGTTGTATCTTTATGAATATGATCTAGCATCATATTTGCAATTAGATATAAACCTTCACCATTTAATGTGACAGGTTTACAATTGACATAATGATCGGTCTCTATACCAGATGATAGTGTATAGTTACCAAGTCTATACGATCTTTCACGTAAGAGTTCAAGTACACGTTCTCTCATAGAATAATAGCACCAATTAGTAAACCTTTAAGAAATGCTACCCATAGCATTTGATAGTTGGATAGATCAAACTTCTGTTGAAATTTAATTGCTAGACGCTTATCCCATTGTAATAGTTTATTCATTTGGGTGCTCTCCACGTGTCTAATTGATCAATCAACCAATCATATTTGTCAACATCATTCTGACAATGATTACATGTCAATGATGACCATGACAGATGATAGATTCTATGTACTGAGTGACAATGAGGACATTTGATATTCTTTCCATTTTTGCCAGCACGTGAACGCTTGGACATGAGTTCATAATGTTGTGTCATCATGATGTCATCACCTTTACATATGAGGTATTTACTAGATGTTATCATCATCTAAATGTTTTTCTAATGTGTGATCTATTTTATCTAGGATACCATCAAATGCCTCTACATGCTCAAGATCACTTAACAATTTTGCAATTGCACTCACTGTCACTGGTCGTTCTTGACGTGCAGCAAATGCCAATGCATTGCGAATGTGTCCTGTTGCTTCGTTTAAACTGTTCTGTACCGAATCTGAAAGTGGCATAATGCTCCTAGACTTTAATAATAATACTGTATACTTTGATCTATGTCAAGACATAGGGTGTTGTGTTGATAATCCATGTGAGATGAATGTCTGTCCATCTTTACTGCGTTGCGATGCTCGCATGAAATTAAAGTTAATCAACACTCTACGCTCTGGTGTGGTCATTGGTGAGACGCTATGTTCATACTGTGATGGAAACTCAACCAATCTATTTCCTTTGGTCTCACACTCCAGTGGTTCATCATCATCATCTTTGAATAATGTGAGTGCATCACTATCATGTAGATAGTAGATAGCAGTGGTACAATCAAATGGTACATCAACATGCCAGTCACGTTGTGTCATTGTACCAGTCTTCCAATTACAAATTGCACGAATACGAAGGAGTGCTGAATGATTAAATGAACTAAGCAATGGTTGCATCACTGCCATACCCTCACCTGCTTGAAATGGCACACCAGCATAACACTGTGTGCCTACAAATTCATTATAGAATACATGCTCCATCTGTGGATATCCACCACCATAGTTACCACAATAATACCAGTAGCAACGTGGACCTAGGAAATAGTCCTTTAGTTGTTCATACTGCTGTTGTGGTAGATAATTATCTCTTATGATAATTTTTGATTCGTCCAATGCCATAATGTGTAGTCTTCAGGTCTAAGTTTCAATCGTTTGATTTGTTTACATGTATCCTCATAGTCCCTAAACCATGATCTATTGAAATGTTCTTTCTTTACAGGGTGTAGATACCACGGAAATGTGTTCTTTATGTTACCATTACCATTGCCTAGTTCCCATTTAGCATCAGATTTTACATCAATAAAGACTGGTTTCTTATCAATTCTAGTCTTACGTGATGGTTTGGGAGTGGATTTAACACTCTTTACCTTCTTCTTACTCGTAGTAGTGAGTTTAGATAGGTTTTTAGTAAGTGACTGTTCAGTCTTTGACTTTCTTGTCATGTTTGGAAAGGGATTTCAATTGATCAATGTCATGACGAATCATCTCAGCAGCAGTGAAGTCTTTTCTATTGTGTGCTTCAATGTATGCTAATGCGAGTGCTTTCAACTCTTCATCAAGTGATGATCTATTTGATAGACTCGTATAGTTCTCTGAGGTCATTCTCGTTGTAAAAAAGTGTAGACTCGTTTATATAGTTGTTGGGATCCAACCATTCAAACCACTCATTTGCGAATTCAATAGCATCATCATGCCTTTTATTGCCATACAAGTAGCGGAAACGCTTGGTTATCCACGTTGTGAGATCATCATTCCACAATATCAGCGGAGTATTGTTAGAGTCAGTGTTCATTTGTGGTGTAATAAATGTTGGACACACCTGCTTCTTTGAGAGCAAGTTCACAAATTGGGCATGGTTTTGCCATTCGTAGTTTATCTTGTGCATTAACACGTGCAACTACGATTGTATCACACTCTTGCTTACACTTGATCAACGCAGCAATCTCAGCATGAAGGTATATCTTCTCACCAAGACCAACACGTTCAGCAAAGTATGCTTGCAATGGGTGTGATTTAGTCTCTATATTTGTTGCTGTTGCTACAACTTTGTTCTTATTGTAGAGTACAGCACCGACTCTCCTACGTGAAGTGGAGGTCATTGCTATACTCACTGCGAAATCATGAATACTACCAGTAGAACGAGTCACGTAGGAAAATCAACATTAAGTTTAGCGTCAGCAAGTGATGCTACCATAGTCCAAGCGATTTCACCTGATACCATGTATTCATCACAATAGTATTCTACTGTATCTTCTAGCAATGCTTTCATTGCTAGCAGTTCATCCATACGCTTCTTATCAATTTCCATTGTCTCTAACCACGCTCAGATCGTTTGTAAGGTGGTTGTAAGACAAAAAGGTATATCCTTCAGGAATTGATTGTTCAAGTGCCTTGCAGAACTCTAGAGTGAAGTGTGACTGATAACGCCAGAACTTCTTCCAATCATCCTCACCAACTTCAGCAATAGTAGTTGGTTTAATGATGATCTCATCAGCAGTTGATTCTAGAATTTGTTGCACATCAAATGGTGCAAGTAGTTCTAGAACATGATCAACAATAATAGGTGCTGCTTTTTGCACTTTGAGTTTAGTAAGAGCAGGTAAGTTTTTCATTAGACAGTTTAGAGATGTTTAGAAGTTGATTGAACAAATGAGCATGATATTCTCCTTCTTCTTCTGTGTGGTCTTCCCAATAGAAAGACCACTCATCTAACCATGAAACATTACCGTCTTCATCAAGAGGTGCAATCATAGGATAACCCTGTTGATCAAAATAGTATGCATGACCATCATGCACAAGATAACTTGTTTGTCTCATAGTTGACACTCCATGCGGAACAATTGGTAACGTACAGTAATTTAGCATATTACTCCGCAGATGTCAACGGACATAGAGGTAACCACCTGCCCAATCTGCCTTCTCCAGCAGGTATTCACGATCTTTTTCGCTGGTAAGGTTGAAGCGGACGATCTTAGCAGGTGCATTCCATGATGCTGCTTTGTAAACATCACCAGTTTTCTTGTCAACGAACGCATGTACGCTCTCAGAACCGCTACCAGACTTGATATCCTTTTGAATGATCTTGTGATACTTACGACCAGACTTGATGTAGAAGTCAACGTCAGGTGTCTCCTGAAGCACTTCTTCAATACGCTGGTTGTAGTAGCAGACCTCACGCTGGTCTCCTGCAAGCAGTGCAGACCGCTTGAGACCACGAACACTGTACTCAACGTAGTTACGAACCAGTGCCTCACAGAGGCATTGTGTGTAGTTGAGGATGGTTTGAGCATTCTCCTCACGTGCTTCCTGAGCAGAAGCGAAGTCAGCGAAGGTGGTTACGGTCATGTGGTGTCCTTTGTTTGATGAACTTAGTATAGCAAGGGGAGCAGCGATCACACGCTACCTTGTGCAACTTGTGCAAGTGGCACACGCTTAACGGTCAGACGACGCCATCCACGCACTTCTCTGATAGCATTGACCACTTGGTTCACCACATTATTATGTTGACGGTTGAGACCACGTAGTGATTTGGTAGGACGACGAGTAATGTAGAAGATGCTAGTAGTAAGATCTTCGTTACAGATGCTGACTTCGTAAGCATTGTTCATTGTGCTAGATTCCAGAAGCGATGGGATGCGATGGTTGCCTGTTCTACTACAGACAGTTCAGGATATTCTTCTTGAACTTGTTCAAAGAGATATTCCATGATCTCTTCGTTTGCGTTACATGACATAATTAACAGAAACAAGGTGTATAAGAGTCAGGGCACTTTTCAGTGTTGAAGGCAGTTACCTCAGCACCGTGTGCAATACGCTCAGCAACCTCATTAGCATAGGTTGATGCGGTCACAACAGACCATGATTGCTGGTCTTTACCATAATCAGATGGGAAAGTCACACGCTTGATGAATCGCTTGACCACAACCTTCATGCCCTTGACCTCATCTGCCTCAGCAATGAATGCCTCAGGGAAGAAGTCAACGATGCAGACTTGATTGGTGAGTTGCATTTGCTCTCGTTTCTTTGACTCTTTTAATATACAGGAGATTGGTGCCTGTGGGGAGAATGGTGGACAGTGCGTCAACTGTCAGAAGACGTTGGTCCATCGGGTGTGCTGTGATTTGGTGATAACACCAGAGTGCAATGCATTGTCACATACATTACAAAATAC
>NZED01000054.1 GCA_002690325.1 Synechococcus sp. ARS1019 | reverse complement strand
GGAGGCGATTCCTGATCGGTGGGACACGTTGCATGACGACGGCGATTTGTTGGTGATCAACAAGCCTTCTGGGTTGCCGGTGATTCCAGGTGGTGGTTTCTTGCTCCACACGCTCACGGCATTGCTGGAGCCCAGCGGAGCTCGACCGGTGCACCGTCTGGGCCGATTTACCTCCGGATTGCAGGTCTGTGCTCGCCATCCCACCACCCGCGCTGAGTTGTCACGGCACTTCCGGCCTGGCGGTCGCTACCGCAAGGTGTATCAGGCTTGGGCCCACCGGGTGCCGGGGTTGGAGCTGGGCCAGCCCTGGACGGTGTCCACGGATGTGGTGGAGCGGCAGCATCCGCTGCTGGGTTGGATCTGGGGGCCGGAACCGCTGGAGCGAGAGCCAATTCGAAAGCGTTTGTCGGCCCGTTCAGAAATCAAGTTGTTAGACCGCCACGCCCAGGGAGATGTGTTGGCGGTGACGATTGAGACTGGACGTCCTCACCAAATCCGTATTCATCTCGCTCAGTTGGGCAGCCCGTTGATTGGGGACCCGTTGTATTTGCTGAATCGAGAAATTTCAGCCAGAGCAACACCAGGGGATGGGGGCTATCTCTTGCATGCCTGGCAGCTCAACGGTTTGAACCAACTCGGAGGACGGGTGATTGAGGCTCGTCCTCCTGCAGTTTGGAATCAGGCCTTCTGAAACTCAATGAGTCGTGAAAAGTAGAAGGGAGCCTTGTTCAAGCTGCGGCGCATCAATTTGAAGCCACAGGCCTCAGCCGCTTTCACGACGCCGTCTTCTTTGAGGGTGTACGCCCGGGTAGTTTTGCTCGGGCCGGGGAACAGCTGGCCGATCCCTTTCAGCAGCGCCAGCAATGGTGTGTAGGGCGCGAAGCTCACGATCAAGCGCTCTTCGGTGAGTCCGCAGAGGTGCTTCACCATTTCCTCGGCCGCCGGCTGGGGGTAGTGGATGAACACATCCAGGCAGCACACGGTGTGGAACGAACCGCTGAGGCTTTCCAGGTCGCTAGCGAAGAAGTTCAGCTTGGCCATGTCCAGACCAGCGTCGCGGGCGCGGCGCTCGGCTTCCTTCGCCATGGCTTCGGAGATATCGCTGGCGTTGATCGATCCGGCGCCCATCGCCGCCAACGGAAGGCTAAGGCTGCCGACACCGCAGCCTGCATCGCAGAAGCTGACGTCGCTAACAGTGCCGCTCTCCTTGATCCAGCTCAGCACTTCATCCACGGTTTTCTGGTGACCGATGCGGATGTTGCGCTGCACCTTGTTCACATCGTCACTGTCGCTGTAGATGCGGTTCCAGCGATCAAAGCCGGTGGTCTCGAAGTAGCCCTTCACCTCCTGCTTCTCGGCTTGTTTCTGCTCCAGAAGCTCTTCGGGGGCCATTCAGGGAAGGAGGGAGTTCGGCGGGATCTTAAGCAGCGCAGGCCCACTGCAGTTTCCCGCCGTGCTGGCTCCAGCGCAGAAGCCGCGTTAGGGGCTGGCCGATCAGTGCGTCGGGCACGGTGTCCGCCGTGCCCATCACGCGGCGTGGCGCCACGGTGGCACTCCAGATCGCGGCGCTGGAAGCACCACTCCAGAGGGCCAGGCGCTTCACCCCCTCGAGTTGCGGCAGGGTGACTCCAGCCAGGGTGCCGTCCTCCAGCCGGCAGGTGCCGTTGTTCACCAGCAACACCCGTTCGTCCCAGCGGTGCTCACCATCTGCCAATCCATAGGGGGCCAGCGCATCGCTCACCAGCACCGTCTGCTTCGGTGCCAGCCGTTGCAGCAGCACCGCCATCGTCGGATGAACGTGCACTCCGTCGGCGATCAGGCCCAGGGCGATGTCTCCGCGGCGGCAGGCTTCACCTAAAGGGCCAGGGGCCCTGTGGTGCAGACCCGGCATCGCATTGAAGGCATGGGTGAGCATGCCCACGCCTTGCTCAAAGGCTTGGGCCGCCCCATCCGCTTTTGCGGCGCTGTGGCCCAGGGCCACGGTGATCTTGAGCTCCCGCAGCCGCTGGATCACCGCCTCAGCTCCCTCCAATTCAGGTGCCAGGGTCATCAGGGCGATTTCGCCTTCAAATCCACCGATTCGTTGCTCCAAAGCATCCAGGCTCGGAGCCGCTAAATGCTCAATCGGGTGGGCACCGCGACGGGCTTCCGCCAAAAACGGACCTTCGAGATGGGCCCCCAGTAGTTGGCAGCGTCCCGCGATGTGCTTTTGGCGCGCGGTACGGAGCACAGCCAGGGCTCGGCGCAATGGCTCGATGCCGCAGGTCACCAGGGTTGGGGCGATCGCGTCCACTCCATCGGCCCACAGCAAATCCAGTAGCTGAATGAGCCGCGGTAGATCCGCCTGCGTTAGCTCGGGAAACGCCAGCCCCAGTCCACCGTTGATCTGTAGATCAACCCCGCGGGGACTGATCCAATCCCCCTGCCAGCTGTCCCCTCCAGCGGCGCTCTCCTTCGCCATCGTCTCGATCCTGAGGATTCGGCTCTCGTCATCCAGTTCGATCCAGTGCCGTTGGTCCGCATCGCCGCCCAGGGGGGTTGGCAATCGCACATCGCTGATCCGATGCATCCCAGCCAGCTGTGGAGGACGATGGCAGTCTTGCTGGTCTTGGCCATGACGACAGTGCTTCCCCGCGTGGCTGTGGTGATGGGTAGCGATTCCGACTTACCCACCATGGAGCCGGCGGCTGCCATCCTCCGTCAGCTGGGGGTTGAGGTGGAGGTGCGCGTGCTCTCGGCCCATCGCACTCCTTTGGAGATGGTGGACTTTGCCCAAAAAGCCCGTGATCAAGGCTTTGGTGTGATCGTGGCGGGAGCCGGGGGCGCTGCCCATTTACCCGGCATGGTCGCAGCGCTCACCACGCTGCCTGTGATCGGTGTTCCGGTGAAAAGCCGGGCTCTTTCAGGGGTGGATTCACTCCATTCGATCGTTCAGATGCCCGGTGGCATTCCCGTGGCCACGGTGGCCATCGGAGGTGGTCTCAATGCTGGTTTGCTCGCAGCACAGATTCTTTCGGTTGCTGATGCTGGCCTTGCGGCACGGTTGGCCGACTACCGCAGCAGCCTTCACGATGCGGTGGTGACCAAGGATGCCCGTCTGCTCGATCTGGGCAGCACCGACTATCTCTCCCAGATGCAGTCATGAGTGTTCCAATTCGTTCCACGCTTCGTTCCACGCTGCTTTGGGCGGTGGTGCCGGCGGCCGTCGTCTATGGGATCGCGCTGGTCTGGAGCGCCTCAGAGGGCATCAGCGCCAAGTTGGTGTTGAAGGATTTGGCCCAGTCCTGCAAAGCACCTCTGGGGGAGGGCTTCCTCTCCAGCGTGGGCTATTTGCTCTGGATGGCGGCCGCTTCCATCGCCTTGTTTGCAGCATCCACCCGGCAAATCCAAGGCTCGGTTCTGAACCGCCAATTCGCCTTCTGTGGGGGTGGATTCTCGCTTTGGCTCTGCCTCGACGACATGTTCCTGGTCCACGACCGCTACCTCGGCGAGGCGTTTCTCTACATCACCTACGCCTTCTTTACCGGGTTGCTGTTGTTCCGTTTTCGTGGCCCACTCCAGCGCTTCGGTGGCGACACTTTTTTGGTTGCCGTTGTGCTGTTGGGTCTGTCGGTTCTGACCGATGCTCTTCAAGGGCTTTGGCCGAACTCCTACGAGACGGTGCAGATTTTTGAAGAGGGATTCAAGTTCCTCGGGATTGCCTCCTGGCTTGCCTTCTGGTGCCATTACGTCAGTGCCGCCTCCCGGCCGAGCACGCCTTGATCTGTTTTCCGACCCAACGATGACTGTTTGGCCAGCCTGGCTGCGTCTTGGCTTGGTGTTGCCGCTGCTGGGGGTCAATGCCTTCGTGATCAAACGGGTGATGGTGCAGTTCGCCCCCTTCCCAGGGCTGTTTCTCACCGCGGCTCTCATTGCTTTTTTGCTCGATTTGCCCTGCCGCTGGTTGAAACGGCGCGGTATGTCTCGGCCCTGGGCGATTGCGGCAGTCGTGCTGCTGACCCTCGGCCTGCTGGTGCTGGCCGCAGTGACGTTGGTGCCGTTGTTGATCGAGCAGCTCAGTCAGTTAATCAGTGCCTCTCCTGCGTTGTTGAGCGCTGCCGAGCAGTGGATCAACCAGAGTCAGTCGTGGGCGATCAGCCATGGGCTTCCCGCGGATTTTGCAGACCCCAGCAGTGATTTGGTGTCTCAAATCAGCCGAGTGGCCACAGAGCTCAGCCGCCGTTTGCTCGGCATCCTTGGGGCCACGGTGGGCACCACCTTCAACGTGGTGATTGTGCTGGTGCTGGCGGTGTTCTTACTGCTGGGCGCCGATTCGATCACCTCCGGCTTGGTGCAGTGGCTTCCAGAGCGTTGGCGTGCCCTCGTTGCATCCACCCTTGAGCGCACGTTCCGTGGTTACTTCGCCGGCCAGGTTGTTCTGGCATTGATCCTCACCGGTGGCCAACTGTTGGTGTTCAGCGTGTTGGAGATCCCCTACGGCGTGTTGTTTGCCGTGCTGATCGGCTTTACCACCTTGATTCCCTACGCGAGTGCGCTCACGATCGTGTTCGTCAGCGCGATTTTGGCGGTTCAGGATCTCGGCACCGCGATCGAACTATTAATCGCTGCAATCCTGGTGGGACAGGTGGTGGATCAGGTGATTCAGCCCCGCTTAATGGGCAGCATCGTTGGCCTGCAGCCGGCTTGGCTGTTGATCGCGCTGCCGATTGGCTCCCGTTTGGGAAACATCTTCGGTGTGGGCGATCTGCTCGGATTGCTTTTAGCGGTGCCGGTGGCCAGCTGCATTAAAACGCTGGCCGACGCGGCCCGATCTGATCTCAGGCCGTTGGAATCACACCCTGTGCTTCAAGAGCCTTAAGCACAACCTGCACGGATTCAGTCAGCTCCTGGCTCCCGGTGTCGATTTTCAGCTCAGGGGTTTCCGGGGCCTCATAGGGGCTGGAAATACCGGTGAACTCTTTGATGGCTCCGGAGCGGGCCTTGGCATACAGACCCTTGGGATCGCGGGACTCGCAAACGTCGAGGTCGGCGGCGCAGAAGATTTCGAGGAAGTCGCCTTGCTCCACCAGCTCACGGGCCTTGTCGCGGTCGGCGCGGAAGGGCGAGACGAAAGCAGTCAAAACGATCACCCCAGCGTCGAGGAACAACTTGGCCACTTCGCCGATGCGGCGGATGTTCTCTTCACGATCGGCATCGGAGAAGCCAAGGTCTTTGCAGAGGCCGTGGCGCACGTTGTCGCCATCGAGCACATAGGTGGCCAAACCACGCTCAAACAGAGCGGCATTGACGGCGTTGGCCAGGGTGCTTTTGCCAGAGCCGGAGAGTCCGGTGAACCAGAGGATGGCGCTGCGGTGACCGCGCTTCTCGGCGCGTGCGGCCCGGTCCACCGAGGCCTCGTGCCAGACGATATTGGTGGCCTTGGGAGTCGCAGCGGTCATCACCACAGGGGGGCTTGGGCCCGCCATTGTCCCTCAGCCGCCGGCACGTTTCGGCCGATACCCCTCTTTGGCCAGAAGCTCTAGGGCGAGATCCACCTGGTCGCCTTGCAGTTCGATCAAGCCATCCTTGGCGGTGCCACCGCTTCCAATCCTGGTTTTGAGCTTTTTCAGCAGCACCTTGAGGCCGGCTGCATCCAGCTCGAGACCGCGAATCACCGTCACTGTTTTGCCGCCTTTGCCACCCCGCGTGGGTTGCACGCGCACCATCTGCTGCGCTTTTGGGGTCGGCTCAGCCGCTGGCTCGCTCGGCCGCTGCAGACTGTCAGCGCTGCTGAATTCCTGCCAGCCGCCTTTGGGCATTCCCCCCGTTGCAAGTCAAACCATTCTCGATGACGAACGCCGCCGCTTCTCCCCGTTGGGCTGATTCCAGCCGTGGCTTGGGCCGCCTCATCGAAACGTTGATTGGCATCAGCGTGTTCCGGCGACCGCTTTTTTTTCAGGCGCGGCAGCTGATTATTCGGACGGCGGAACGCAATGGCATCCCCTGGCGTCAACGCCGGGAGGAGTTGCGGCTGGCGGCTGAACCCCTGCGGTCCAGCAGCATGAGCGCAGGAGTGCACCCCCCCGATTACTACATCGCTCGCTTTCACGCCTATGAGCAGGGCAACCTCTGCTGGCAGGCCGCGGCTGAGGCGGAGCAAGCCACCGATGCGATGGCCCTGCGGGTCTGGCCCGATCAGCAGCTCACGCCCGTTGAAGCCCAGCAGATGCTGCGCGATGCGATTCATTCCGCAGTGGAGCCCCTCCTCAATGGAGTGCAGCATCGAGTTCTCGACCTGGGCTGCTCGGTGGGCGTCAGCACCCAGGCGCTGGCCCGTTGGTTGAACAGCAGGGCCGCCCAACGCGGTGAGCCCAGCCCTGAGCTGATTGGTCTCGACCTGTCACCCGACATGCTCGCGGTCGCCCGGGTCCGCGATCGCGAGGCTTTGGTCTCCGAATGGCGCCATGCCGCTGCGGAAGCCACGGGGCTCGCAGCAGGATCCATCGACCTCATCAGCCTTCAATTTGTTTGCCATGAGTTACCGCAGCAAGCCACCCAGGCTGTGTTGAAGGAAGCGGCTCGGTTGCTGCGCCCTGGTGGCGTTCTTGTGATGGTCGACCAGGACCCAGCCTCTTCTGTGCTGCAACGGCTCCCAGCCCCGGTGGCCACGTTGTTGAAGAGCACGGAGCCCTACATCGAGCAGTACTTCAGCCTTGATATGCCCTTGGCGTTGCAGCAGGAAGGATTTCGCGATTTGAGCATCAGCGCCTGCGACCCACGGCATCGTGTGATTGCCTGCTTACGCTGACCCCACGCTCCACCGTGGATCCGTGACCAGCACCCTGCCCAACGCCAGTACTCCGGATCCAGCCAGCCTGCAGCCGGCGGTTCGTCCCGGTGCCCATGGACGCTTTGGACGGTTCGGCGGCCAGTACGTGCCTGAAACCCTGATGCCGGCCCTGGCCGAACTCGAGTTGGCTGCCGCCCAAGCGTGGAAAGATCCTGCCTTCACGGCCGAACTCAATCGGTTGCTGAAGAATTACGTCGGCCGAGCGACGCCCTTGTACGAAGCGGAGCGGCTCACAGCCCACTACCGCCGTTCTGATGGTGGCCCTCGCATCTGGCTCAAGCGTGAAGACTTGAACCACACCGGCGCCCACAAGATCAACAACGCCCTGGGCCAGGCGCTGCTGGCCCTCCGAATGGGCAAGAAGCGAATCATCGCCGAAACCGGGGCTGGTCAGCATGGCGTCGCCACAGCAACCGTGTGTGCCCGCTTCGGGTTGGACTGCGTGATTTATATGGGGGCGGAGGACATGCGCCGTCAGGCACTGAATGTGTTCCGGATGCGACTGCTGGGCGCCACGGTTCAGCCTGTTACTGCGGGAACGGCGACGCTGAAGGACGCCACCAGTGAAGCGATCCGAGACTGGGTCACCAACGTGGAGTCCACCCACTACATCCTGGGTTCTGTGGCCGGCCCGCATCCCTACCCGATGTTGGTGCGTGATTTTCACGCTGTGATTGGAGAGGAGTCCAAGCGGCAGTGCCAGGAGGCCTTCGGGCGCCTTCCAGATGTGCTGATGGCCTGTGTGGGGGGAGGCTCCAATGCCATGGGTCTGTTCCATCCCTTCGTGCAAGACACCTCAGTGCGGCTGATCGGTGTTGAGGCTGCGGGGGATGGTGTTGAGACCGGCCGCCATGCCGCCACGATCACCGAGGGGCGCGCTGGTGTGCTCCATGGCGCGATGAGCCTGCTGCTGCAGGACAGCGATGGCCAGGTGCAGGAGGCGCATTCGATCAGCGCTGGTCTGGATTACCCCGGAGTGGGTCCAGAGCACAGCTACCTCCGCGAGATCGGCCGCGCGGAGTACGCCGCTGTCACCGACGAGCAAGCTCTCGATGCCCTGCGTTTGGTGAGTGAGCTGGAAGGCATCATCCCCGCCTTGGAGACGTCCCATGCCTTCGCCTGGTTGGAGCAGCTCTGCCCGACCTTGCCCGAGGGCAGTGAAATCGTGATCAATTGCTCCGGTCGTGGTGACAAGGACGTCAACACGGTGGCGGACAAGCTTGGCGACAAGCTCTGATTGCGTTGAGCTCAGCTCAGCACGAGTTCCAGGTGGCGGGCCACGCGTTGCACCGCCGCCCGCGCCGTTGCATAGGCCATCCGCATCGGCCCGAGCAGAGCAACTTGGCCAACTCCCTCAGTGCCGCAGCGGTAAGGCGCTTGAACAACAGCGCAGCTCTGTAGGGCTCGATGGGGATGTTCCTCACCGATCCAAACGCGGGAGGTCTCACTGCTGCGCACCACGGCGGCAGGTTGCTCGTCAATGAGTTCGACCAGTGGGCGAACGTCGCTGCTGATCTGAAATTCCGGCTCGGCAATGAGGCGCGAGAGACCATGCACGACCAAGGGCTGGTCTGGCGCGACTGCGTTGAGTTCAAGGGCATTGCGCAGCACAATGCCGGTGTTTTGCAGCTGAGGCGGAAGGCTGTCCCAGTTGATCGGACCATCCGCCAGCTGGCGGTCAGTCCAGCGCTCGATCGCCTTGAGTTCTGGTTCGGCGGCCTGGGGTAACCGCAAATTCAAATGGCTGGCCCGGCCACTGTCTTCGACGAGCAACACCAGCAATCGATCACCGCTGCTCACCAGACGAATCGCCTCGAGGCGAGAGCGGGGCTGGGCTGGCTTGCTGATCAGAGCCATCAGGCCGGTGAAATCAGTCAACCGGCGTGCCAATTGGGCCAGCAGGTCATCCAATGCGGCCCAGCGAAGTGTGAGACCCGTGAGTTCCCGTTCCAGATGTTGAACGGCGCTGCCGGGTTCTGGAAGCAGGCAGTCGACATAGTGGCGGTAGCCGAGCTGACTGGGGACTCGGCCCGCAGAGGTGTGGGGTTGCATCAGCAGACCGCGTTGCTCGAGCGCACCCATGGCTGAGCGCACCGTGGCCGAGCTGACGGGGATGCCGAAGCGTTGCACCAGGGTTCGACTGCCGACCGGTTCAATCGTGTCGACGTAGTGGTGCACCGTCGCCTGGAGCACCTGTCTCTGTCGGGTGGACAGGGGCTTCATCAATATCGGGGAACGGAGGGGTCCACCTGCACACTCCAGGCGTCAATGCCACCGTCAAGGTTCCATACCTCCAGGTTCCAAGGCTGTTCCAACAGCCACAGTCCGAAGTGGTGACTGCGCACACCGGCATGGCAGACCACCACCACCGGTTGGCTGGCCTGGAATGAATCAGGCAGCGTCTGCAGCCAGTCGCTGGAACGACTGAGCGGTAAATGCAGCACCGGATGGGGGAGACGGGCGAGTGCTAATTCCTGATCTTCACGGACATCCACCAACAGGGGTTGAGGGCGGTCGCTCGCCAGCCAGGCCTGGAGTTCCGGGCTTGTGATCTGTTGTGGATGCGTCCTCGTCATGGCGCCATTCTGCGTTGATGGATAAAGATGAGGCCATCTGACTCTGCAGGCCCATGAAGGCCCGCCCCTTCCTAACGGCGCTGGCCGGCGTGCTGTTGTCCCTGGTGCTGCTCACCAGTGGATTGCTTTGGGCGATGAACCAACGCAGTCCCTTGCGTTTGGCCGATCAGCCCCTAGAGCTTCCCCGTGCGGCCCGATTTGTTCCACGGGATGCGGCTCTGTCGCTGCACTGGTTGCTGGATCCGGCACGTCTGCCTGCCTACGTGCAAGCCGTGGCTCCGGCCTCAGATCGCCGTCAGGCTCGCGATGAGGCTCAGCGGTGGCGCAGTGGTGTGTTTGCTCTAGCGGGTCTGGATTTTGAGACGGAACTGGCCAGTTGGCTGGGCCCCGATCTCAGCCTCACCCTGCTCAATGCCGCTGATCAGCCTGGATGGGTGTTGGCCTTGACCAGTCGGGATGCAGATGGCGCGCGTCGATTCGTTCAGCGCTTCTGGCAGACCCGCAGCCTGGCTGGCGCTGATTTGCAGATCAGCAGCTATCGCGGGATGGGCTTAATCAGTGCTCGGGGTATGTCGGCAGGCAGGCAGACCCAGTCGATGGCGACCGCTCTGATCGATGACGATCTGCTCTTGTTGGCCTCCGGCCGAGGTGTGCTCGAGCAAGCCTTGGATGTGTCTCAGCTCGCGGATCAGCATCAACTCGGTGATGTCGGCTTGCAGCAACAGCTGGCCCGTCTTGGTGACGGTGTGGCTGTCCTGACGGCGTCACCACAGGCCATGCATCAGTGGCTGCAGATGCCCACTGACCTCACGGAAGATCCAGGGCTTGCCGGTTTGATGGTCGCCTTGCGACCCGAGGGCTCTTCCTTGACCGTGGATGGTGCATTGCGCTATCGCGATCGACTGGAGGTTGCGTCTTGGCCTTCGCTGGATGATCTCAGTGGTTCAGCCGGTGGCGCCGCGCGTTGGATGGCGCAACTGCAGAACCCCCAGCGCCTGCTGGATCCAACGGAGCGTCACCCCTTAGCCCGCTGGTTGGGTCCGTTGCTGCGTGAGTCGTTGACGAGCGCCCCTGTTCCCCAGCTCCTGGCGAGCCTGGATCAGGGCCCCTTGCTTTGGCAGCAGCAGTCGCGGGGCTGGCTGTTGGCCAGCCGTCGGGATCAACCCAGCCTGGATGGCATGACCGCTGATCTAGAGCAGCAAGGCTTGTCTCGATCGGAGTTGGATGTGGACGGCGAGACCTGGCAGGTATGGACGCGGCTAGTCCGGCAGCGCGGCCGCTCCGAAGGATTGGAAGCACAGCTTGCACTGGCGCGTGCTGAGGGCAGTGATCGCAATTGGTGGGGTGAAACCCTCGCCGCACTCGGCCAACGTCGAGATACGCGAGCGTTGAAGCCACTGGTGGATCGTTGGCATGATCTAACCGCTCCATCGGAGTCAACCCAAGGCTTGGTGCTATCGGCTGATCCGGCGAAGGCGTTGCTAGGCCAGTGGCGGCCTTGGCAGTTGTTGCAGGTTCTCGTTGGCAATCCCCTTCAAGGGCATGTCAATGGAATGACGCTGGTTGTTGATCGGGATCACGCGGAGGATCAGCAGACCCTGGTGCCGTTCCATGGCCGACTCGATCTCGGTTGAGCTGGTTCTGCTGCGCCATGGCATTGCTGTGGAGCGTGTCTCAGGACGGGATCACCCCGCTCGAGCTCTGACCGATCTCGGGCGATCTCGGTGCAAGTCGGTAATGGATGCTCTGGTGCAGCGGGGCCTTGGCGTGGATCAGCTGATCAGCAGTCCCTACCGCCGGGCCTTGGAAACGGCGCAGATTGCTCTGGAGGCTGGTCTGGCTCCCAAGCTCAGGATCGAACAGTCCCTTCAGCCGGGAGGGGACCATTTGGCATTGATCGAGGCATTGGATGGCCGTGTGTGTCTAGTGGGCCATGAACCAGATCTCAGTGCTGCCGCCTGTCGTTTGCTCGGCCTACTGCCGGGACAGCTGCCTCTCAAGAAGGCCGGATTGATTCATCTGCAGCAAAGCGCGGGTGTCTGGATCCTGCGCGCCCTGCTCCGCCCGCGACTGCTGCTGGACACTTCGGCTTAGGTTTGCAGATCAGTGTTGTCGGAGCGTGGCGTTGGCACAGCAGCAAACGGGTGGCCTGCGTCACGCCAGGACGGGGATTGAGCTGAGACCTGGCCTCGATGGAGTGCCGGCGACGCAGTCCGCTATCTGCGATATCGATGGGGAGAAGGGGCTCCTGACCTACCGCGGTTATCCGATGGAGGAGCTTGCGGTGAACAGCAGCTTCCTTGAGACGGCTTACCTGCTGATCTGGGGTGAACTTCCAACCCAGGATCAGCTCCACTCGTTTGAGCATGAGGTGCAAATGCACCGGCGTGTGAGCTTCCGAGTGAGGGACATGATGAAGTGCTTCCCGGCTAGCGGTCATCCCATGGATGCCCTGCAGTCCAGCGCGGCAGCCCTCGGTCTGTTTTATTCCCGACGGGCAATCGACGATCCGAATTACATCTACAAGGCGGTGGTTCGTCTGATCGCCAAGATCCCAACGATGGTGGCGGCGTTTCAGTTAATTCGAAAGGGCCAAGATCCGATTCAGCCCCGAGACGATCTGGCCTATTCGGCGAATTTTCTCTACATGCTCACCGAGCGGGAACCGGATCCCCTGGCGGCAAGGATCTTTGACCGCTGCCTGATGCTCCATGCCGAGCACAGCCTGAACGCCAGCACCTTTAGTGCGCGGGTCACCGCCAGCACCCTCACCGACCCCTATGCGGTGGTTGCATCTGCGGTGGGCACCCTTGCTGGTCCTCTCCATGGCGGGGCCAATGAAGACGTTTTGGCGATGCTTGAAGACATCGGCACCCCCGATCAAGCCGGTGCCTATTTGGATCACGCCATTGCGGAGAAGCGCAAAATCATGGGATTTGGCCACCGCGAATATCGGGTCAAAGATCCGCGTGCGGTCATCCTCCAGTCGTTTGTGGAAGAGATGTTTGACGAGTTCGGTCACGACAATCTCTATGACGTAGCCCGCGCGCTCGAGCAGGAGGCCGAATCCCGTCTCGGTCCCAAGGGCATTTACCCGAATGTCGATTTCTACTCAGGCTTGGTGTATCGCAAATTGGGGATTCCACGCGATTTGTTCACCCCCGTTTTCGCCATTGCCAGGGTTGCTGGTTGGCTGGCGCACTGGCGTGAACAGCTGGGCGCGAACCGGATTTTCCGGCCTTCGCAGATCTATACGGGCTCAGAGCCGCGCGTCTGGATGCCCATCGATGGTCGAGTTTCGGCTCCGGCCGCCTAAGTTGCATCTACTTCAGTCGACACCATGGTGAGTCCGGGACTGGACCTGGAATTGAGTTTCAGCCAGGCATTGCAGGGTCTGGGACTTTCAGCAGAGGCGGCACGCCTTCTGTGGTTGCCCCTGCCGATGCTGTTGGTGTTGGTCGCGGCCGTGGTTGGTGTTCTGGTCTCTGTGTGGCTGGAACGCAAGATCTCCGCTGCCGTTCAGCAGCGTGTTGGTCCGGAATATGCCGGTGCCCTCGGCATCCTTCAGCCTTTGGCGGACGGCCTCAAGCTGCTCGTTAAAGAAGACATCATTCCTGCTCGAGCCGACAGCCTGCTGTTCACCCTCGGCCCGGTTCTCGTTGTGATTCCAGTGATCGCCTCCTGGCTGATCATTCCATTCGGCCAAAACTTGCTGATTAGCAATGTGGGGGTGGGGATCTTCCTTTGGATTGCTTTGAGCAGCGTCCAGCCCATCGGGCTTTTGATGGCGGGATATTCCTCGAACAACAAGTATTCGCTGCTTGGCGGTCTGCGTGCTGCGGCCCAATCGATCAGCTACGAGATCCCACTGGCGCTCGCCGTGCTGGCCGTCGTGATGATGAGCAACTCCTTAAGCACCGTCGACATCGTTAATCAGCAGAACGGTGCAGGGATTCTCAGCTGGAATATTTGGCGTCAGCCGGTTGGCTTTTTGATTTTCTGGATCTGTGCGCTAGCGGAATGCGAACGCCTTCCCTTCGATCTCCCGGAAGCTGAAGAGGAATTGGTCGCCGGCTACCAGACCGAGTACGCGGGCATGAAGTTCGCTCTCTTCTATCTCGCTGGGTACATCAACCTGGTTCTGTCGGCATTGTTGGTGTCGGTGCTGTACCTCGGCGGGTGGGGCTTCCCCATTCCTGTTGAATGGCTCGCCGGCTGGCTCGGTCAGTCCGTTGATGCCCCTGTCGTGCAGGTGATCACTGGGTCTGTGGGCATCGTGATGACGGTGTTCAAGGCCTATCTGCTGGTCTTCGTGGCCATCCTTCTGCGGTGGACGACCCCAAGGGTGCGGATCGACCAATTGCTGGATCTGGGCTGGAAATTCCTGCTCCCCCTCGCGTTGGTCAATCTGCTGGTCACCGCTGCTCTGAAGCTCGCCTTCCCAGTCGCGTTCGGCGGCTGATCTCTCGCGTTCCACCTCCGCCCCGTCATCATGGGGTTGAGGTTTGATTCCCTCCTCTTCCAGGTTCCAGTCCATGTTCGGATTCCTCAAACAGGTTGGTGACTACACGCGGGATGCTGTCGATGCAGCCCGCAACCTGGCGCAGGGTTTCGCCGTCACCTTTGACCACATGCAGCGCCGTCCGGTCACGGTGCAATATCCCTACGAAAAGCTGATCCCCTCGGAGCGTTACAGAGGGCGCATTCACTACGAGTTTGATAAGTGCATCGCCTGCGAGGTCTGCGTTCGCGTATGTCCGATCAATCTCCCCGTCGTTGACTGGGTGATGAACAAGGCAACCAAGAAAAAAGAGCTGCGCAACTACTCCATTGACTTCGGCGTCTGCATTTTTTGCGGGAACTGCGTTGAGTACTGCCCAACCAATTGCCTCTCGATGACCGAGGAGTACGAGTTGGCAGCCTTTGATCGCCACAGCCTCAATTACGACAATGTGGCCCTCGGCCGATTGCCCACAAGCGTCACCACCGATCCGTCGGTAACGCCCCTCCGTGAGCTTGCCTATCTACCTGCTGGTGAAATTGATCCCCACACCGTTTCACCCGATCGCCCTAGGGCTGGCAAATTGCCTGCAGAGGTTCTTCAAACCCTCGCCCCGGTGAATGATGAGGGACAATCCTCCGGTGATAACGGGGAGGGCAAAGCATGACCATTGCAACAACCACTGAGCTCATCTGCTTCCTTGTTCTTTCAGCTGTTGTTGTGGCTGGAGCCCTTGGTGTTGTGCTGTTGAGCAACATCGTTTATTCAGCTTTTTTGCTGGGTGGGGTCTTCATGGCAGTGGCCGGCCTCTACTTGCTGCTGAATGCCAGTTTTGTGGCTGCGGCACAGGTTTTGGTCTACGTCGGCGCGATCAACGTGTTGATCTTGTTCGCGATCATGCTCGTGAACAAACGCGAAGATCTCAAGGCGATTGCTGGCTTGGGTGTCCGTCGGGCTGTTTCGGCGGCTGTTTGCCTGGGTTTGTTCAGCCTTCTCGTTCGCGTTGTGCTCACAACTCCTTGGGCGTTGCCTGGACCACCGGCCATCGGTGAAGAGGCAACAGCACGGATCGGTGAGCATCTCTTTACTGACTATTTGCTTCCTTTCGAGGTGGCCTCTGTTCTGCTTCTGATGGCGATGATTGGTGCCATCGTTTTGGCACGACGTGATGTGTTGGCCACCGATGTCGTGACCGGTGAAGTCGCTGATCAAGGCTTGATTGAGAAATCACGCACTCCACTCCTGCTCGAGCGTCGCTCGTCCTGACCCCCACCTGAACGATGAACGAGATCCTCGCTTCCCTTCCCTCCCTTCAGGCATACCTGCTGTTGGCGGCCATGCTCTTTTCGATCGGGGTTTGGGGCCTGATCAACAGCCGGAATGCAGTGCGGGTACTGATGAGCATTGAACTGATGCTCAACGGTGTGAACATCAACTTGATGGCGTTCTCCTCTTATGTGGATGGGGATCTGATTCGTGGTCAGGTCTTCGCCGTGTTTGTGATCACCGTGGCGGCGGCAGAAGCAGCTGTTGGCCTCGCCATCCTGCTGTCGCTTTATCGCAACCGCGTTACGGTCGATATGGAACAGTTCAACTTGCTCCGCTGGTAACAGCGACCCTCAGGCAGCGATGCGTCTCGATCTGGTCTGGGTGATCTATCGGGCCGACAGTCAGCCCGCTCAACGCGAAGCCCGTCAATGCGCCAAAGAGCTCAAGGCTTTGGGGGCAACGGTCGTGACGGCCATGTCCGGCGCACGGGCCAACCCATTCCCTGGCTTGTTGGCTGTCGCTGAGACTCTTCCAGACCTTGCTGTGGTGCTTGGCGGAGATGGGACTGTCCTCGGAGCGGCCCGTCATTTGGCGGTGCACGACATTCCGATTCTGAGCATCAATGTGGGTGGTCATCTGGGCTTCCTCACCCACGATCGCCGGGTGTTGAAGGGGGATGAGATCTGGACTCGACTCAGCCTGGATCAGTTCGCCATCGAGCGCCGCATGATGCTTGAGGCGATGGTTGATCGGCGTTCGGCAGAAGAGCGTGCCGAAACCGGCCATGCGTTGTCGGCGTTGGATCTCGAAGATGATGATCTTCATCATTGGGCCCTCAATGATTTCTATTTGCGGGCCTATCGCGATGAAATTTCGCCAACCTGCACCCTTGAGCTGGAAATCGACGGTGAGGTGGTGGATCAGGTTCGAGGGGATGGCCTCATCTTGGCCACCCCAACAGGATCTACCGGCTATGTGATGGCTGCCGGTGGACCGATTTTGCATCCGGGGATTGACGCCATCGTGGTCACACCGATTTGCCCGATGAGTCTGTCGAGCCGCACTGTGGTCGTGCCGCCTCGCTCACGGTTGGTGATTTGGCCGCTGGGTGACTCCGGCCATCGGGTCAAGCTTTGGAAGGATGGCGCCGGTGGCACGGTGCTGGAGCCCGGCGAATGCTGCGTGGTTCAGCAGGCCCGTCACCACGCGCTGATGGTTCTGCTCAATCAAAGCCCTTCGTACTACCGCACCCTCTCTCAAAAGTTGCATTGGGCCGGCAGTCTTACGGCTTCTCAGCCTTCGCCGAACTGAAGATGGCCCTGGAAATTGAACGTCGCTTTTTGGTGGTTGGTGATGCGTGGCGTGCCCATGCCGGCCATGAGCAGCATTTACGCCAGGGGTATTTGGCGGCCAGTGCAGATGGGGTCACCGTGCGGATGCGGCTTCGAGGTGTCGATCAGGCCTGGCTCACCTTGAAGGCCGCGGCGGATCGTCAAGGCCTGATTCGACACGAGTTCGAATACGAGATTCCTGTTGCGGATGCGGAAGCGCTTTGGGCCCTGGCGCCCCATCGATTGGAGAAAACCCGTTACAGCATCGATTGGCCTGGCGGGGATTGGGTGGTGGATTGCTTCAGCGGTGCCAATGCGCCTCTCGTTTTGGCTGAAGTTGAGTTGGCGACGGCCGATGCTGCTCTGCAGTTGCCGTCGTGGTGTGGCCTGGAATTGACGGGTGAATCGCGTTGGTCGAACGCTGTGTTGGCGGCTGAGTCGCTCGAGGGATGGCCACTGACGGAGCGGCAAGCACTGGGCTTGGTTTAGACGAAAACTGGAATTTTTTACAGATTTCCTTTAGATTTGAGGGGTCGCCTCGTGTGCTCGTGGTTGGCCTCTATGACTCGGAAGGAATGCTGAGATGCGTTGGCTTCACCAGCGAAGCGTGCACGGACTATGCCGAGCTGTTTGGTATTCCTTTGGCACTGTGCTCGCTACAAGCCTTGCCGGAGCCGATGACCTCGTCGTTGCGCTTTAAGGGTCGTCGTGTTCTGGAAGGGCGCAGCAGTTAAAGCCGTCGCGGCAAATTTTCCCGTTGTCCATGGCCCAGTTCAGCAGGGCAACGCGGTTCTTCGACCCTGTTTTGGTGAAGACATTGCTGACGTGGTTATCGACGGTTCGTTTGCTGATCGTCAGTCGGTCAGCGATCTCTTGATTGGTCAGGCCCTCTGCCACCAACTCAATGATCTCGACCTCACGGCCGGAAAGCGCCATGTTCAGAGAGTCAGATGATGCCGCTGAAGCCATGCTTCGACCCTCCTCGTTCTTTGAATACTAGGTCCTTTGACTGATCCCGATCCTGCATAGTGGGCAGCTGAGATGGATCTGAATTTGACGTCTGCGCTCCAGCGCGCTGTCGAGAGCGGGGGCATGGTTCTCACGGCAGAGGTGATGCCTCCGAGGGGAGCGGATCCCTCCCATACCCTCGCCATGGCAGAAGCGTTGCGCGGGCGAGTGCACGCCTTGAATGTCACCGATGGCAGCCGCGCTGTGATGCGGATGAGCAGCCTCGCCGTCTGCCGTTTGTTGCTGGATGCCGGTTTGGAGCCCGTTTGGCAGTTGGCGTGTCGTGATCGCAATCGGATTGCTCTCCAGGCGGATCTTCTCGGTGCTAGTGCACTTGGGATTCGAAATTTGCTCTGTTTGACCGGTGATCCCGTCAGGGCTGGGGATCAGGCCGATGCGCGCCCTGTGAATGAGTTCGAATCCGTCAAGTTGCTGCAGCAGGTCAGCGCTTTGAACCGGGGTGAAGACCCCGTTAAGGGAGCTTTGAGCGACGGCGCCACGACGTTGTTTCAAGGCTGTGCTGCCGATCCCCACTCACGGAGTTGGAGCGGCTTGCAGCGTCGTCTCATACGCAAGTGTGAGGCTGGTGCACGGTTTGTTCAAACCCAGATGGTGATGGACCCTGCGGTCCTCGAGCGTTTTCAAAACGAATTGGCGAAGCCGCTGGAGCTCCCGGTGCTGGCAGGGGTGTTTTTGCTGAAGTCAGCTAAAAATGCGCTGTTTATCAACCGGATGGTTCCTGGGGCCTGCATCCCGGATGACCTGATACAACGACTCGACCAGGCCACTGATCCAGCGCAGGAAGGGATTGCGATTGCTGCTGAACAGGTCAAGCGCTATTCAGGTCTCGTCCAGGGAGTCCATTTGATGGCGATCAAGGCCGAGGAACGGATCCCTCAAATCCTTGACCGTGCTGGCGTCAGCTTGCCGCCTGGGTGAGGTCTGTTCCGAGCAGTTCTGCCATCGCCTTCTGTTGAGGGGACGGCTCAACCAAGTCCTGCCGGCGGGCATCGGTGATCAACCAGTCGAGGGCTGCTTCTTGCAGATCGAAGTGATTGCCGTCTTTCCCGACGCAATAACAACCGAACACCAGTTTTTCCACGAGCTGCACACCTGCACCAATGCGTGAGTAGTCGAAAATGATCGAGTTATCGATGACGGCGCCTTCGCAAATGTGGCAGCTGGGGCCGATCATTGTTGGCCCAACGATCGTCGCTCCGTCTTCGATCTTGGTCATGCCACCCACGTAAACGGGGCCCGAGACGTTGATCTTGTCCCAATTGGCTGCCACGTTCAAACCGGTGTAGATGCCCGGACGCACTTCTTTGCCTGGGATCCCAACCTGACGGACCTCACCTTTGAGGACACTGCGAATGGCTTGCCAGTAATCGGGCACTTTGCCGATATCCACCCATTCAAATTCCATCGGGATGGCATAGAACGGTGCGCCGATCTCAGCCAATTTCGGGAACAGATCCGAACCGATATCGAAGGACACACCGGATGGAATGTGGTCGAAGATCTCCGGCTCGAAGATGTAGATGCCTGTGTTGATCGTGTCGCTCAGGGCTTCATCGACGCTTGGTTTCTCCTGGAAGGCAGAGATCCGGTCTTCCGCGTCGGTCACGACGACGCCATAGCTGCTGACTTGGTCTTTCGGGACCCGTTTGGTGATCAAGCTGGCCAGTGCCCCTTTGGCCTTGTGCTGACGCACCGCGTCAGACAGATCGAGGTCGATCAGTGCATCTCCACAGAGCACCACGAAGGTGTCATCGAAGAATCCCTGGAAGTCCTGAATTTTCTTCAAGCCTCCTGCGGAGCCAAGGGCGGATCCGATCAGCTCACCATCTTCAATCCGGCCTTCAAAGCTGTAAGCGATCTCAACGCCAAAGCGTTGACCATCGCGGAAGTAGTTCTCGATCTCTTCTGCGAGGTGGGAGACGTTCACCATCACTTCGGTGAAGCCATGCTCCTTGAGTAATTCCAGCAGAAACTCCATCACTGGCTTCTGCAGGATCGGAATCATTGGCTTGGGGATCACATGGGTGATCGGTTGGACCCGCGTCCCCTTACCAGCCGCCAGAATCATCGCCTTCATTGGCGTTTGGTCGGGTCAATACAAGGTAGTGACCATAGACCCGGTCTTAGGCCGCCACGACCGTCCGGGTCGGCGACGGATCTGGCACCTGAAGGCTGCGGATCGGCAGTTGCGTTGCAGTGCCACTCGCGGGGATGAATTTCAGTCGCAGCGG
>NZED01000060.1 GCA_002690325.1 Synechococcus sp. ARS1019 | reverse complement strand
TTATTAATTATAAGTGGTAGTAAACGATATTCCGCTTGCTGTATACGATATGTTAACATATCAACGGTATCATCAGGACAAATTGGTACTGTTGATTGTCCTAAAATCTCCCCAGAGTCCAACTTCTTGGTTACACGATGCACTGTGCATCCTGTTTCCTTATCCTTGCTTTGAAATGCTTGTTCAACAGCATACAAACCTTTGTACTTTGGGAGTAAAGATGGATGAATGTTTATAATAGGACATGGAAACGCATCTGGATGTTTAATTATTCTCATCCATCCTGCAAGAACTACTAGATCAACTCTCCATGCTTCAAATAATGAAACAATATCCTTTTCTGCTTTGTGTTTAATATGAACATGAGGTATGCCCAACCTCTCTGCTCTTTGTTTAGCACCACACTCTTTTCTGTTGTGGATCATAAGTACTACGTCATGGTCAGGACATTGACGTACAATGTTTTCAAAGTTGGTTCCGTTTCCAGAACACATAACTCCTAATCTCATTAAGCATTCTCCTTGCTTCTTGTATATATCCAACCAGTGCAAATATATTTGCGTTTGTTAACTGTTGGACAAGCACGATGTAGGTATTGCCATGTTGATGGAAAGATAATTAACTTACCTGCTTTAGGTGTAACACTCTTCCCACAAGAAAACTCTGTACACCCACTACCATCTTTAATTGTATTGAGATACCAGAGATATGTAAACTGTCTTGGTCCAAATTGTGGACTCATAGTATAATCATGATGCCATGTATACCACCCACTATTCTTTTGATATCTTTGTATTTGATATCCTGTATCTTCCATACTAAATTGTGAAAGCATCATTTGAAGGTCTAGAATATTGTCAGAAATTTCTGCACAACGTTCTACGTATTGATCCATGCCAGCACTAAGTGCTTTAAAAAATACTTCGTCCTCCTCTTTCCAATCATCTTTATCAGAAATAGGAAGGTCTGTAGTTACTTTAACATTTTTCTTAACTATTGGGTCAGATGTTGTTCCAACACAACCGTCTTGTTTTCTATCATCAAGTTCAAATTTTTCAATAACAGATTTGCAAAAATCTTTTGATAAAGATTTTGGCATTTCCATAATAAAATCTTCACCACGTATGCTGTGGGGAAGATTATAATCTATTGATTTAATAATCATGATAGAAGTTATTTGAGTTTAGCATTAACACCCATTACTTTTGCGTTTGGGTTACGTGCAAGAGCAACTTGACGTGCTTCTTGATAGTCACGTGCATAGACTTCTTCCTTGAAGACGTGTCCTGCGACATAGAGGGTTACTTCACACTTCATAATTTAAAAGGACTAACTCCTTCCTGCTTGCTTGATCTGTATTATAGCACCCCGTAGACCGCATGGTGTAAGTGTGTGCAAATTCTGCAGCTGTCCACTCCTTGAACCTATCTTTGATAAGTTGTGAGTTGTTGTAAGAAACTAGCATCTTACAAACAGAACGGTCACAATCTTCTGCAAACTTATCGTGGTCAAATCCTTTGTGCATTGAACCTTTACGACCATATAGATTATCTTTAATGTCGTATGGAGGATCTAGATAAACAAATACATTCTGATCATCTGTAAGTAGTTCTTCGTATGATAAGTTTGTAATTCTCCAGTTCTCAATTAGTTCTGAGTATTCAGTAAGTTTTTCAATCCCTCTAATTGAAAAGTTGGACTCTGATGCCTGAGGACTAAAGGAGGAGGACTCAGTAAGTCCACTAAAACTACACTTATTAACAATATAAAAAGCAATCGCTCTTTCCAAGTTAGACTTTTTGGGGTCATTTACTTGTCCTTTCATCTCGTTAAACAACACTCTGGCGTCATCACGATTATCGTTATGCTTTTTGTAATGCATAACTCCATCTTGAAGATCTTGTCCATGATCTCTGAGTTCACACCAGAAGTTATATAGTGGTTCATATAAATCATTGATCCAGATAGGGACATCTGGATACCTTTTGGTAATCTCTAACGCTACGCTTCCACCACCAATAAAAGGTTCACGATAACTTTTATTCTTTAGATCAGGAATAAACTGAAACAGTTTACTCAGAGCACGACTCTTACCGCCTGGATAGCGTAGAGGAGTCTTCAGAGATTTTGTAGTCTGGGGCATGATATTTAAGATATTCCCAAAAGGTTAACTTCATTTCCTTAAGCGTCATACCACAATGGGCAGCCGCTGTAGGTAGATTCATTGTAGCACGAAACAAAGCATTATTTGCTTCCTCTACATTTTCTGGCGTTGTTTTGACTCTGGATGTACGCCCATTGTCGTTTAGGTTCGTCTTTAAGACGCTCATGCATTTCCTCCATGCGTAGAATTCTAGGATCTTTTTCTAGAAATTTTAGTAAACTCATTTTTTCTTTGTTACATATTTGCCAGAGAACTCTTCAACATGCAAATGTTCAGGTTCAAGTGGCCAACCAGTATCTTTCAGTTTTTCATATCTAGATCTGTAATAATCCATAAGTTCAGAACACTCTGTATGTTCAATAGCTTCATGAATTACATCAGACTTAAATCTGATATTATAAAGTCCTGTCTTACTACTGTAAATATCTGATGTCATTTAAATTCACAACTCATCATAATCTCTGTTAAACATGCAAGCATATTGATCTCTTGATCAGGAACAATAGTAATGTCCTTCATATACTTTGCAATAATAAGAACTGCCTCTGGGATAGAAGTTGGTTTAAGAACTCCATACAAACTATCATAGACTTTTCTCATGACCATACTAGGATCATTGTCTAGGTGTTGTACTACCCAGTTCTTGACATTAGTAAACTCCTTCTTCTTTAGTGACGAAAGAAGCGTGTCCAGATTAACATCAGCAACGTCAACCAGAATAGCAGAATCAATGGATCCAGAAGCAGAATACCGTTGACACTCGTTGATAAGACGACGCCAATCAGGATAATAGCGACGAATAAGTTTCGCAACAACTTTATCTTCATGATTAATACCTTCTGTTTTAAGGATCCACCTCAAGCGATCAAAGAATTGTTTTTGTAGTTCAATACTTTGTCCATTCTTGACACGAAAATCAACCACTGTGCAACGTGAATGCAATGGTTCAATAATCTTGTTGATGAAGTTGCAAGTAAAAATGAAACGGCAGTTGCTATGGAACTCCTCCACAGCACTCCTGAGAGACAGTTGAACATCGTTAGTGGTGTTGTCTGCTTCATCAATGATAACGACCTTGTGGGACGCTCCAGAGGTCAATGAGACGGTTGATGCAAACGTCCTGATTCGGTTCCGAACCGTATCTAGGAATCTACCCTCATCAGATCCATTGATCATGATGTAGGATGCACCGATCTCATCACACAGTGCTTTGGCAATTGTAGTCTTACCAACGCCAGCAGTTCCAGACAACAAAAGGTTTGGTAGTTCTTTCTGATCTACAAAACCTTGAAATACATCTTTGATACTTTGTGGCAGGATACAGTCTTCAACAATGGTGGGACGATACTTCTCCACCCATAAAAAATCATTCATCACTTTGTGTAATAATCCCCTTTTCACGTAGATCGTAATATCTCATACGAATTTGATTCTTAAACCATGCAGACCTATTTGGAGCAAGGTCATACTTCACCAACTCATCAAGAATTTGTAAAAGATCTTGCTCCTTTTGAGTAAATGAAATCTGTACAACTCTTGAATGATGGGTCATGGTTCTAATGCAATGAAATATGTTAGATCCAGTGTGGTATTATTCCACTCTGAAATAAGATCTTTTGAAACCTTTACGTTATAATCTCCAGAGAGCAAACGAACATTCTCAATCTTAATGTCAAGAGAATAATCACCAGTACATTCACCAACGATGTCTTGCTTGTATGTATTACTGGTATCGTTTTCTTTGTCAGAAAGAATCAAACTAACCTTACCATCTTTTGAATGGAATGATAGGTCAGGCAAACTATATACAGCAGATGCTTTCTGTAGAGAATTCAATTCCTGTTCAGTAACATTGAATTGAATATCAGAACCAGGAAAGTTTACATTCTTTTCTGGTGCTGACTTAAGGGTGATCTCAGGGTCAGAAAAATAATACTTGACAGACCTACCATTGCCAGCAATGCGAACAAAGTCGTCAGAGGTGAACTCCAGTTTAGGATTGTCAAACAAAGAGATGCCAGAAAGAAACTGACTGAGATCATATATTGCGAAGTCCACAGGAAATACTTCTTCGCCAGTGAACTTTGCCAGAATGTTCTCTGCATTGGAGATAGTCCTAACAGTAGATCCTTTACGGAATACGATTGAGGAGTTAATCGTTGCGAAGTTTTTGAGGACATCTAGCGTAGTCTTAGATAAAATTACTGTGCTCATTTATTTGTCATAATCAACGGTGAATGCGGTAGATCCTGTATCGGATGCCATCGCTGCTGCTGCCTTGTCATTAAAGTGACAAAGCAGTACAGCATAATGGATAATCTTAATGATGTCCTTTCGTGCTGTACCTTTTCTATCATATCTAGAGGCATATTTTAGAATATTAGACCTACAAAATGCCTCTGCGTCTCCTACCGAATCAATCAAGTCCAGAGTCTGAACGTTTCCTGCTGAGTAGTGACCCTTGTAAGTCTGACTAATATAATCTGAGACCTCCTTCAGGATCTCATCCTCACTATACTTCATGGTGTCCATACATATTCAATATTATCATAATAACACTCTTTAAGTGTTCCGTCAAGGTTCATGACCACGATCTTATCGTCATGAACACTTCTGACCCTAGCAGTGCCGTTTTCTAATTTAACGACACTGCCAATGAATCTACAATCACCCTTGCTGATCATCTGCAACCTCCTGAGTTACTACATCTGCATCAATTTTGTCATAGAGTTCAATGAATGAAGTTTTAGTCTCTTCATCAAACCTATTTACACAGACCTTGATTGCTTTCATGCGATCCTGCCAGATAGCAAATGCACGGATGATGTGTACCAGACGGCGAGTAGAGATGACTTCATCAATACCACCGTCACGGAAAGTCTTACGGATGATATCAGACCAATTGGAAAGATTCTCACAGAACTTCTCATCAAGAACACCAAGAGAACTTGCTGCTTTCTCAAGGATCTTTTGCTCAATCTTAGGAGAAGGATATTCCTGCTCAAAGGTCAAAGCAAAACGCTCAAGAAACGCTTCATTCAAAACGTTGGTGCCAATGAAACGACCATCATCAGAACCCTTACCCTTAGTGTTTGCAGTAGCAAATACATTAAAGCCAGGAGCACGACGAACATACCTACCAATCTTTTTCAAGAAGACACCTTTGCCTTCAAGAACAGACTGCAAGCAAAGGATCTTGTTAGAGGCAAGGTCAACCTCATCAAGAAGCAATACAGCACCACGCTCCAGTGCTTCTACAACAGGACCATTGTGCCATACAGTTTCGCCATTGACTAGACGGAAACCACCAATGAGATCATCCTCATCAGTTTCAATCGTGATGTTTACACGAATCAATTCACGACCAAGTTGAGCACATGCTTGCTCTACACTGAAAGTCTTACCATTACCAGAAAGTCCAGTAATAAAAGTAGGATAAAACATTCCAGACTGAACAATCTTCTTCACATCAGCAAAGTTACCGAAAGGAACATAGTTAGGATCTTTCTGTGGAACAAGATCTTCTACAGCAGGAACAGCAGCAGGTGCCTGATAGGATTGCTCAAGTTTTTCTGCAACCGTCAAGTTCCACACACCACGACTTCCTTTAGTAAACTGAGGGTGTTTGCCTAGACGTTTGGTAACGCTTTGTGTCTTGACACCGAAGTGTGCTGCCGCTTCCTTAATTTGATCACTGTTAATCTCAGTGCCCTTGGCAGAAAGGAAAGTGACTAGTTCTTCGTTTGAAAATTTTTGTTGGAAAGGCATTGGATCTCTTTTGTTGATGTAATTAGTATAATGGATGGAGGGGGTGCTGACACCCCCTAGTGGACACTTCGTCAACTGGTCATGCTACGTGGTCTACAAAAGAATTTAGAAGCACTTTGTTGGTTGACTTAGACTTAAGCATTTTTTTGAATGCTTTTGTGATCTGTCCTTTAGTTGCATCTGTTGCAACATCAAACTCATTCTCTTCTTCAAGATCTTTAGAAGAGATAGCATAGAGAGCACTGTAACCCTTAGGGAATGGAATAATAGCAGACTTTGTTTTCTTCCATTGCTTTTGAATCTCACTGTAGTGTTCGTAAGATCCACTACGAGATACAAATTCACTTAGTTTTTTAGCAGGAAGGATACGGAAACCAATGATGTTTACTTCAGGAAAACGATCACGAACTTGGTCAATGAAGGTATTAGTGTTTCCAGTATAGTAATCATCAAAGTTAGCATAAACAATACCAGTCTTACGATCACGCAATGAACAATTTGAATGAATCCTACCAAGACTTACGTGAGTTTCACCAGTCCTATGGTTGTAAATAGTGCGACCATATGCACTACCATTTGCTTCACCATCAGTCAAAATACAAACATTGACTTTCTGAAGATCATTCTCCCTCTTAAACTTAGGAAGAATGTAATTCAGCATGATAACTGCTTCATTCAAAGGAGTTCCAGATAGACCCAAGCCAGGAGTAGGATAGTAAGTAGTGCGATGAGTGTAGCAGTATGCTTCCCTGAAAAGATAGCGGCACTGCTTTTCAAACTCCTTTGCATTAGAGCGAGAAGATACAAAGTTAATGAGATGAAATTCACCTTCAGGAATTTGAATCTTGTTTGCTTCTAGGTTTTCCTTGTTCCTATAACTTTGGTTTCCATACCAGTGGTGACGATCATATGTATCAGAAAGTTCAGGATCTTGTGCTCTTTCTGCAATCTGCCACTCATTAGTGAATGCATAAACCTCAAAAGGAATTTGAACTTTCCTACAGAAAGCACTCAAATTAAGAAGTTGCTTTACAGTTGCAAGAAGTTCATACTGCATAGAACCAGACCAGTCAATGATAAAAATCATGCCATGATTCTTGCCATCAGGAACAACACTTACACGCTTGAATAGATCTTCATTGTACTTGTAAGTATGAAGTTTAGTTGTATCAAGAACACCAGTCCTTGCAGTAGAAGAACGTGCGTATGCTGCTGCTGATTTCTTGCACTCAAACTCTTTAACAAGATAGTTAACTTCTTTCTTGTTAGAGTCACGAAACTCTTTGTATGCAGCATCAACAGTAGCATAAGAATCTAGAGAATCATAAGGATCAATTCTCTCCTCTTGATTGTTTTGATCAATCCAAGAATGAACTTTCTTCCAGTCAACAACAATTTTGTCTACATTAACTGCATCAGGAATTTCTACATATGTGGTGTCATTACCATAGTTCTGAGAAGAAAGACTAGATGCTTTTTCGTCAAAGGAATCTTGAGTGCTACCAGAAGAGTGCTCACCACCTTCTGTACCACAATCAAGATCATCTTCTTCATCATCCCATTGATCGTTTGATTGAGATGTAGAACCAGAATCAGTAGATTGATACTCCTGATCATCTTGACTTTCAGAAGAAGATTCTGTCTGAGTCTCTTGCTCATCTTCACCTTCTCCCTCTTCATCTTGCTGAGCAGGAATCTGTTCTTGAATAGACTGCTCTACTTCAACATCTAGATTGTAAAGTTCTTTTGCAAGATCAAGAACATCATCAAATGTTTCAGTCTGTTCTGCACGTTGAACATATACTTTCTCGTTATCAGAAAAAGGAATGAGTGCATTAGCACCAACCTTGAAGTGAAGGTTGATACGATCAATCAAACTAAACTTAGTAAGATCTTTATCTTCAATCTCAAAGAAGTCAAGTGCGTTGAGTTCTGCATATCCACCAGCAAAGGACTTGCGAAGACCAGGATACTTACGCTTCATAAGTTTTTCAATGCGAACGTCTTCAACAACATTCACAAAACTTTTTGCTTTGACAGGAAGTTCATCAGAAGACCAGTCTTCGTTAGGAGTGAAGAGAGCATGACCTACCTCATGACCAACAAGCATATCATATACAGTATTGCTTGCTTTGTCCCACTTAGGAAGAGTCAGGACACGACGCTCAACATCAAAAGAAGCAGTAGGGACACCACGGTGTTCCACAACTAGATTTTCAGTTGCTAGTAGTTTAGCGAGATTGCCTTTGATTTGTTGGTTGAGCATGTGTCCTTTGTTGCTGATGCATATAGCATAACAAAGAAACTGATCATCCGATCAGTGCGTGTGTCACTTCGTGAACTGTCTCCTCTAGTACCGAATAATTTTTATCCTTGCTGACCGAGATAGTACGATCAAACTTGTCATCTAGTGTAGATTTATGTGAGATGACAAACACGTTTGTATTCTCGTCAAAGTTGCGAAGGATCCATCCTAGATCAGATGTACCTGATTGGTCAAGCGATCCATCAAAAATTTCGTC
>NZED01000053.1 GCA_002690325.1 Synechococcus sp. ARS1019 | reverse complement strand
TGGGGAATGATTTTTCCGATGATGTTGGCCGTTGCGATCAGTCTGTTTGGGTTGAATTCCGGTGCGGCACTCGCCACCGTGGTGGGCGTACTGGTGGAGGTGCCGGTGATGCTTTCACTTGTCGCGATCGCTAACCGGAATCAATGTCTATTTCCTGTTTGAGATGTCCGAATTCTTCGAATCGATTTGGCACGGCGAAGGTGTTGGCGATGGCGGTGACCTTGAGGAAGCGCTTCAGGCCTATCTCGTTGTGAAACCTGAGGATGGCGATTGGGTGGAGGCTTGTGCTGCGGAGGGTGCTGATCCTGTGGTCGAACGTTTTGCCTCGTTCGAGGCTTATTTGGACAATGCTGATCCGTTGGAAGCCATTGCTGTGACGCCGACGATGATTACGAATGCGCTCGCACTGCTGCCGTCCTGATGGCTGATGCTCAACTCGATTTTTCAGCGCTGACGCCGGTGAATCACCTTTGGCCGTCTTTTGTTGAGCGACTTGGGTCCGACAAGGCTCAGCGGGCGGTGCGTCAGGCTTTGGATCTCCAGGCGATGCATGGTCATCACGGCACCCTGCCTGTGCTGTTCATTGAAACCGCTGGCCTCGCGCTGGCCAGCACAGATCTTGTGCGCGAACAGACTGGGCTGAATGCCCATGGAGAGCGCATGGTGTTGTTGTTGAGCAGCCGTGAGCAGGTGATTCAGCTGTTGCAACAGACGTGATGGGGTGCTGCTTTAGGCCTTCACGATTGGTAAGTCGCTGAGGCGCGTTGTCGCCGCCCGGCTGAGCTGCTCGCGTCGCATCATCCAGCTGGGGTGTAACCCGCACGCTGCCCATTGCATTGCTCCATGCCCATAGCGTCGATTGATGCGGTCGACTGTTTGCATGAGGCAAGCCCGTTGCTGCTGCTGTTCTTCGCTCATGGGCACCATCAGGTGCGTTTGAAGCGACTGACTGCTTTGCAGGTGTTGCATGAGTACTCCCGCCTTGGCCAAGGGCCGGTGAGGTCGGAAGATGCGCTCTACCAGAGGAAGCGCGGCGTTGAGTAAGACGGCGGTGTCATTGCTTGGAAGGTCGAGTTGTGTGCTGGCAGCTTGGCTGTAAAAACCAGGAACGAATGGGCTGGTTCGTGTGTAGATCGTGAGGGTTGCTGCTCGTTGTTGTTGGTGTCGCAGTTTTTCGCCAGCTCGCACGACATAGGTGGCCACCGCTTGCCGTAGTTCGTCGAGGCTTGTAATCGGCCGGCTGAAACTACGGCTGACGCAGGTTTCCTGTTTCGGAGAGGGTGCAAGCGTGAGTGGCAGGCAGGCATGCCCTTGGAGTTCTCGTTGCAGGCGCAGGCCAACGATTCCAGCTTTCGCCCGCAGTTCGCCACAGGGCATGTCTCTTAATTGTCGTGCGTTCACGACTCCACGCAGCCGGCACCAGCGCGCCATCTTGCGCCCGATCCCCCAGACGTTCTCAATGGCGACGGTTTCCAGCCAATGATCTTGGCTCTGGCATTGCGTTAGGTCGAAGATCCCGGCATGGGCTGGAACCGCTTTGGCGAGGTGGTTCGCGAGTTTGGCCTGGCATTTGCTGTGGCCCAGACCAATGGCGATCGGTAGCCCTAGATCGCGTCGCACCCGTGTGCGCAGCTGTTGTGCCCAGGCTTGTAGATCGCCATTGGTCGGTCGCGTTAGGCGTCCGAAGGCTTCATCGATCGAATAGATCTCTAAGTCTTCACAGTGGGCTTCCAGCAGGCTCATCATCCGCTGGCTCATGTCTGCATATAGCGCGTAGTTGGAACTGCGCACGGCGACGTTTTGTTGTTCCAACTCACGTCGGGCTTTGAAGTACGGCGTCCCCATGGCGATCCCGAGCGCCCGGGCTTCTGCATTGCGGGCGACGATGCAGCCATCGTTGTTCGACAGCACCACCATCGGACGGCCGATCAGGGATGGGTCGAGGCTTTGTTCGCAAGAGGCATAGAAGTTATTGCCATCGATCAGTGCCGTGGCTTGGGGCATGGGCGTTAAAGAGGATGGATGACATGAATGGCGACTCCCCAGATCTGCACATCGCCTGTGTTGTGCAGCTCGAACGGTGGGTAATCCGGATGGGCGGCTTCCAGTCGAAGTCGGCCTTGATGTCGTGTGAGTCGCTTCAGCGTGAACGCCCCATCCAGCACTGCCACGACGATGCGCCCCGGCCGTGGATCGAGGCTGCGATCCACGACCAACAGATCTCCATCGTGAATGCCAGCGTCTGTCATTGAGTGCCCACTCACACGCAAAAAAAAGGTGCTGGTGGGATGACGGATTAACTGTTCATTGAGATCGATGCCGACTTCGATGTAGTCGTCAGCGGGCGAGGGAAACCCCGCCGCGACATGTTCTCCGGCCACGGGAAGCCTCAAGCTGTCGCGCCGGGAGCGGAGGGGAAGCGGTCGGTGCTGAATGTCCACGGAATAACGCCATCACCCAAATGGATAGTACAGATGTTCTAGCCATTTGGCGCGTTTCGCTCGGGGAGGATGGTTTCGATTCCGGTGGCATCTGTGGCTGATTCTCCTTATCTCGTCGCTCTGGCCCTGTGCGACCAGGGGGGCAAGCGTTTGATGCCGTTGGCTGGTCGGTCTCAGCGCGTTGTGGCGGAGGCGGGAGAGTCTCCGGACGAGCTTGGTCACGCCTTGGCTCTTGAGCTGCTGCTCAGGGTTTGGCAGCGCAGTGACGCCGCCGCGTTGTCTCGGGCTGCGGGACCGTCCAGTCTGCTGCTGGTGGAGCTGCCAATGAACGCGTTGCCGGAGCGGTTGCCAGAGCTCAAGGCGGATTGGCTCACCACTGGTGACACGGAGGCATGCCTGGCTGCCTTAAGGGAGATTGCTTTGCGAGCCTGGTCGATGTCGGTGGAGAAGTTTCAGCCGGTCACGCTGACGCCGCTCTGGTGAGTCCAGGCATTGGCGGCCAAGGAATAACGCTCACCGTCAAAGGGGTTGATGCGATGCAAGAGGCCGGGTGAAAAGAGCACAAGTCGATTCAAGACGGGCGGAATCGTGATGACGGAGCAGAACTGGGGAAGTGGGCCGCTGCTGCCGTCTTCGATTGGGGTGTGATCGGCTAAAAGCAGCTCTCCGCCTGCGCAGCTGACGTGGGGATAAAACACCGTTGACATCAAGGGAAGGACGTATCGCCCGCTGCGTCGACCTTCGGCTTCGTCTTTATCGATATGCCAGTCGAGGTCGTTGTTGGTGTTGCACCACCATTCGATGTCATAGGACTCGCTGATTAATGTCGACAGAATGGGATCTAATTTGCGTGTTAAATAGTGATTAATGGTTGCAATGGCATCCGCAGTATGTGGGGATCGTGCGCGCTCGGGTGACTTGGCTGACCACCAGCTGAACAATTCATCGCCGCTGAGGTGTTGGCGTAGTTCGGAATGGTCGTCGCAGACATTGCGAATCGAGCGAAGTTCGCTTTCGGATAAAATATTGTCGACAATGTGTAACATTATTGGCTCTTTTTTTGGGCTTTTAGTTGGAGCTTGTTTAAGTAGTTGAGAGTTGTTGGGTCTGATAATTTTGCTATTTTTTTCATGCCAAAGCTTGATTTTTTTCTTAATTCTTGCTTGATGAGGCGAGTTGATACATGTTTGGTTTTTGGGGCTGCGATGAGCGGGGGTAAGAAGGGGGTGTTCTCAGGGGTGATGAGATTGAGAATTGATGGAATGGCTATTTCTGTTAACGGCCATTGGCTTTTTGGGGTGAAGTCGAAGTAGCTGTCGTTGAAATATTTTAGGTAAATTTCGCTGAACTGCAAAAAGATGCTCTTAGGCATTGAGCATCCGCAAACTCGTCCTTTGAAGAGGTTGTTTGGGTTGTTATTGGCGGTTTCTTTGGTAAATCGTTTCAGCCTTGGGTCTTGCATGGCTAGCTGATTCCATTTCCATTTTGAGTTGGGTTGGAATGGCTTGCGCCCGCAGGTGATGGCTCGTGATCGAATGATTTTCTTGAGCTTGGAAGAGAAAAGTAAATCTGCGTCTGTATGGATGAAAACTGATTGATAGTTTGAATCGTTCAGAGTTGCTGTTTGAATCAATTCATGAAAGGCATTGGCTGTGCAGTGACGCCATGTGGTGCGGCGACGTTGCGTGAACGTGATGTCGTGGCCATGGCGCTGGGCATAGCTGAGTAATTCACGTTGTAACGACTCACTGCTCTTCAAAGAAACGTGCAGGTAATGCCGAAGCTCAAACGGCGCGAGGAAGGTGCGGTAGTTCTCCAGCTGCCGGACGATGTGGTCAATGGACTGCCCATGAACCGGTGAGAGCAGGGCCAGGCGCATGAAGGGGAGAGGAGATCGGCGAACCTTAAGGAGTCGCTGGGTGGAAGGCCAGCCTCAGTCGCGGTGGTACGGACTGCCCTGCCGGATGGCCTGAGCGCGGAAAAGCTGTTCGATCAACATCAAGCGGGCCAGTTCATGGGGAAACGTCATTGGAGAGAGGCTCAATTGCCAACGGGCTTTGGCTTTGAGCTCTGGTGTCAGCCCATCGGCGCCACCGATGACGAAGGCGATGCGTTCATTGCCTAACTGGGCAAGCCGTTGAGAGAAGTGAATCGAGGTCAGGGTCTCGCCCTGCTCCATCAGAGCCACCAGTGTTTCGTCGGGACGGAGCGCCGCTTGGATGGCTGCCGCTTCTTTCTCTCGATTGCTATCGCGTAATTCGGTGATGCTGAGCCCTGGCAGACGCTTCAGGTACAGATCGATTCCGTCCTGAATCCAGCCACGTCTGACTTTCCCAACCGCCAGGACCCTGCACCGACTGGGATTCAACGCTCGTCCTCGTCGTCTTCCAGCAGTAGTTGTCCGAAGGCCACGTACAGGCTTTCTTCCTCGCTCCCGGGGCTGACGCGTGGACGCTTTGGACGTGTTGTTTTGCCTTTGCCGGTCCGTCCCCCATTGGGGGGTGGAGGGAGCTGCTCGCTCTGGATCGGCTGAGCAAGTGGATTGGCTTGTTGCGGTGCTCGTCGGTTTTCGAGCTCCTTCAGGCGGTGCAGGAGATGCTCAGGAACGGTTCCATCCGCACTGGCTGCCATCAATTCCCGAAAGAGGGCTTCAGGCTCTTCTTCCGTTTCAACCTTGTGGAGTGGACGCTTGGCCTTGGTTTTGGCCTTGGGCTCAGGATCCGGCAAAGGCTGAGGCAACTGTCGGCCGAGTTCCTGAAGCCGTTGGAGGCTACGGGGGTCAAAACTCATGACGGTGGATTCAGGAACAACCAAGCGTGGAGCGGGTGTCACGACCAGTGACCGGATTGATGCCGCTGGCGGCAGCGCAAAGGCTCTTGAGCTGATCTCCGCGCATCGGAACATCGGTGAAATCAGCCCCAGTGATCGTCACATCCTTGAAGCGAGTGTTGAAGGCGAACGCTCCTTCCAGCACAGCATCATTCAAATTGGTTCCCGTCAGCACAGCAGCATCAAGCGTGGCTTCGCGCAGGTCGGTGCCATGTAGATCAGCATCCTGCAATTTCGCTCCGTACAGGCTCGCGCCCCGCAGATCGGATCCGGAGAGATTGGCTTCACGCAGATTGCTCAGATTGAAGGTGGCACCTCTGAGATCCCGGTCTGAGTAATCAGCGCCGATCAGAACCTGTTTGGCCACATCCATAGCGGCGTGAACACTCCGAATCGGGAGCAGCAGAAGCGGAAGAATGAGGACCACTGCGGTTAGCGCAGCCAGGAATCGTTGGCGCATCACAGCTGTACGACGGTGGCTGAACCCTAGAGCGCTTGTTTCAGCAGGGGAATTCTTTCCCGACCGACGTGATGGAAGACAACGATGAGGGAACGGGGAGCCCAGGCGGAAGCACGCGTACGGGAGCACCTTCGGATTAGGGGTTGGACTCTGCTGGATCAGAACTGGTCGTGCCGTTGGGGAGAGTTGGATCTAGTCATGTCCCAAGGGGAGCGCCTGCTGGTTGTTGAGGTCAAAGGACGTCGCTCACCGTCGTGGGCTTTGCGTTCGGTGGATCGCAACAAGCGTCGTCGCATTGCACGAGCAATCGACTGCTGGAGGGCTCAGCATCCCAACCGCGGAGACAGTTTGCTGACGGTGGTGATTGCGGTGGTGCCGTTACCGCCGACGGCGGGAGCCGTGCGTTGGGTCTGTGTCCATGAGCTCTGTTGATGCACAGTGAAGCCATGGGCTTTTCAGGACATCAGGCACGCAAGCGCTTTGGTCAGCACTGGTTGCGTGATGCATCGGTGCTCGAAGCGATTATCGCCGCTGCCGATCTTCAGCCTGATGACAGGGTTTTGGAAGTTGGCCCAGGCCGAGGTGTGTTGACGGAAAGGCTGTTGGCGAGCAAGGCAGCGTTGATTCAGGCCATTGAGCTCGACCGAGATTTGGTGGCAGGTCTGACCGAGCGGTTCTCCACCGACTCGCGGTTTCATTTGCGTCAAGGAGATGTGTTGGAGACACCGTTGGAGTTGCCTGATGGCATGGCGGCCAACAAAGTTGTCGCCAATATTCCGTACAACATCACGGGTCCATTACTAGACCGTCTGATCGGTCGGCTGGACCGACCAGTGGATCCTCCTTATCAGCGCCTGGTCCTGCTGGTGCAGAAAGAGGTCGCCGAACGCATTCGGGCCCGTCCTGGCCAGAGCAGCTTCAGTGCGTTGAGCGTGCGGATGCAATTGCTCGCTGAGTGCCGCAGCGTCTGTCCTGTTCCCCCCCGTTGCTTTCAGCCGCCGCCGAAGGTGCAGTCGGAGGTCATTGCTTTGGATCCATACCCAGCCGAGAGGCGACTGGATCTTGTGCGAGCTCGCCAGGTGGAATCGTTGCTGAAGCAGGCCTTCCTTTCACGACGCAAGATGTTGCGCAACACCCTCGCTGGGGTTGCGGCTCCCGATCATCTGCAAGCGGTTGCTGCCAATGCGGGGATCAACCTGCAACAACGCCCCCAGGAGATCTCTCCCCAGGCCTGGGTCGCCTTGGCGACGGGTTTGAATCAGGGCGATTGATGGCTGGAGCCCGATGAGCACGATCACGGTGACGGCGCCGGCCAAGGTGAATTTGCATCTGGAAGTTCTTGGCTTGCGTCCAGATGGGTTCCATGAATTGGCGATGGTGATGCAAAGCATCGACCTGGCTGATCAGCTCACCTTCCAAAACCGTGCCGATGCGCAGGTGGTTCTGAGTTGCGATGACCCGTCACTCAGCCTTGGCGACGACAACTTGATTGTTCGGGCTGCACGGCTGCTGCGTGATCGGTCTGGGTTTAGCGAGCTGGGGGCAACCATTCACCTGAGCAAGCGGATTCCGATTGGTGCCGGACTCGCCGGTGGATCGAGCGATGGGGCGGCCACATTGGTTGGCTTGAACACGCTGTGGGGACTGGGCAACAGCCGACAGCAGCTCGAAGCAGCCGCTGCGGATCTTGGCTCCGATATGCCGTTTTGTGTGTCCGGTGGCCGTCAGCTGTGTTTCGGGCGCGGCGAGCGACTCGAGCCCTGCTCGGCTGCCAGTACCTCCCTCGCGGTTTTGTTGGTCAAGAATCCGGCAGTCAGCGTGTCAACGCCCTGGGCATATCAACGCTGTAAGGAGTTGCAGGGGGCGACTTACCTCAGTGGAGAGGAGGCGTTCGAACTGCGTCGCCAGACCTTGCGGACTGCTCGTTGGTTGAATCAGCCTTCTGCAAGTTGCCCACCTCCCCTTCGCAATGACCTCCAGCAGGTTGTTGAACCGGAGGTTGAGGCTGTTCAGCAGGCTTTGGCTCTGTTGCGAACATTGCCTGATTCGTTGGCTGTGGCGATGAGCGGATCCGGCCCCAGTTGTTTTGCCCTGATGGAGAACATGGAGGCCTGTCATCAGGCGCGTGACCAGTTGGCTGAGGGCTTTTTCGCGGCTGGGTTGCAGGCTTGGTGCTGCGCTTTGCAGCCCAACGGTGTGACGGTTCAAGTGGAGTGAGAATGAAACGATGACGGATCCAGTCGAATCGAAATCCGAGGAGTCGGATCAACAGCCGCGGAAAGGTCCGCTCAGTTTTTTATCCGGTGCTCTCACCGCTGGATTGTTGGCTTGGCTTGCCCTCGGTTGGAGCAAGCGAATGGTGGTGTATTTCGCCATGCATCCCCCGCACTACAGCTCCCCGATTGCTCAGAACATCGCTGTGACGTTGAAGACGTTGCTCGTCGGGTTGTCCTTCCTGGCCACCTTCAGTACGGCCTTTGTGGCCTTGGGGCTGACCCTCGTGTTTCTTCGCAGTCTTTTCACAAGGCAAGACCAAAACCCTGCCTAGCGTCAGCGCAAAAGAACCGTTGTCGGTGACTCCTCACGATCTCGGGCAGTTGGTCCTTCTGCTCTCACCGGCAATGCTCTTGTCGGTTCTTCTGCTCTTCACATTTGCCGCTGGAGGCTGACCTAGCGCTGGCTGAGATAGCTTGGCCTCTCACCCCGGGCTGGCCGGGATCTCAGTGAAGCCGTGGCAGGAACACTTCTCTTCAATGCTCTTCGCGAAGCCATCGACGAAGAGATGGCCCGCGATCCCCACGTTTGTGTGATGGGAGAAGACGTTGGCCATTACGGCGGTAGCTACAAGGTCACCAAGGATCTGTGCGAGAAATACGGCGATCTCCGCGTTTTAGACACACCGATTGCGGAGAACGGCTTTACCGGTATGGCCGTCGGTGCTGCCATGACAGGTCTTCGACCCATCGTCGAGGGCATGAATATGGGATTCCTGCTGCTGGCCTTCAACCAGATCTCCAACAACATGGGGATGCTGCGCTACACCAGCGGTGGCAACTTCACGATCCCAACAGTTGTGCGAGGCCCCGGTGGAGTGGGTCGTCAGCTCGGTGCGGAGCACAGCCAGCGTCTTGAGGCGTATTTCCATGCGGTGCCTGGGATCAAGATCGTCGCCTGCAGCACCCCCACCAATGCCAAGGGGCTGATGAAGGCAGCCATTCGGGACAACAATCCGGTCCTCTTCTTCGAGCATGTGCTCCTCTACAACTTGAGTGAAGACCTGCCGGATGGTGAGTTCACTTGTGCTCTGGATCAGGCGGACATCGTCCAAGAAGGATCAGATGTGACGATCCTGACCTACTCAAGAATGCGCCACCACTGCCTTAAGGCGGTTGAACAGCTTCAAGCCGATGGCATCAGCGTTGAGTTGATTGATCTGATCAGTCTCAAGCCCTTCGACATGGAGACGATCGGTCGCTCGATTCGCAAGACCAACAAAGTCATTGTGGTTGAGGAATGCATGAAGACCGGTGGGATAGGAGCTGAGTTGATTGCATTGATTACTGAACAGTGCTTCGACGACCTCGATGCGCGCCCGATTCGTCTTTCGAGCCAAGACATTCCGACCCCGTACAACGGGGCCCTGGAGAATCTGACGATTATTCAGCCCCATCAGATCGTTGAGGCCGCTCAGCAGATCGTGCGCCAGGGACTCTGAATCAATGGCACGCCAACAGGGCTGGTTCGCCCTCGTTCTTGCACTGGCGATCGCGTCAGCGGCACTTCTCTTTACGACACCTCTTCAGTTGGGGCTCGACCTCCGCGGTGGAAGCCAGATCACGGTTGAGGTTCAACCGGCTGGGGAAATTACCCGTGTGGGTTCAGAACAGCTTGAAGCCGTCAAAGTTGTACTTGACCGCCGCGTGAACGGACTCGGGGTCGCGGAGTCGACCCTTCAAACCGTTGGCGACAACCAATTGGTGCTCCAACTCCCTGGAGAACAGGACCCAACTCGGGCTGCTCGCGTGTTGGGAGATACCGCCCTGATGGAGTTCCGTTCCATTCGTGAAGGGGCAGAGACCGAATTCCGTCGTCTCCAGAGTTTGCGCACTCAGGCTCAAGCGGTGCTCACGTTGCGAGAGCAACAAGAACGTCTCGGCGAACCCCTCGCTGAATTGGATGACGAACAGCTGAAGGAAGCGCGTCAGAGTTTGGGCGTGACCGAGACGGCTGGCTCAGACAATGATCAGCTCAAGCTCCTCGTGGGCAAGGTGGATGAGAAATTACTCACCCTGCTGACTCCAACTGCCCTTACAGGACAGGATCTTGTGAGTGCCGGTCGTCAACCGCTCCAAAACAATCCATCGAACTGGGAAGTCACACTCAATTTCAACGCAGACGGTGCAGAAGCTTTTGCTGCACTTACCAAGTCGATCGCTGGTACCGACCGTTTGCTTGCCATCGTTCTGGATGGCGAAGTCATCAGCGCAGCCAGTGTTGGCCCTCAGTTTGAGACGGCTGGAATCACGGGTGGTGCCGCCACGATTAGTGGCAACTTTTCGGCAGAAGAGGCCCGTGAATTGGAGGTGAAACTCCGTGGTGGATCGCTCCCTCTGCCAGTCGAGGTTCTCGAAGTTCGCACCATCGGACCCACCCTCGGCGCTGAAAACATCCGCCGCAGCTTGATGGCAGCTCTATCTGGTTTGGCACTGGTGGCCGTGTTCATGGTCTTGCTGTACCGGCTGCCTGGAGGGGTCGCCGTGATTGCCCTGAGCCTTTATGCGCTGTTCAATCTTGCGGTGTACTGCTTAATTCCAGTCACCCTGACCTTGCCTGGGATTGCTGGTTTCATCCTCAGCATCGGCATGGCCGTGGATGCCAACGTTCTGATTTTCGAACGCATCAAGGATGAGCTGCGTCGTGGAAACACCTTGATCCGTTCGATTGACACCGGCTTCTCCCAGGCCTTTACCTCGATCGTGGATGGTCACCTGACCACCTTGATCAGCTGCTCGGCCCTGTTCTTCTTGGGAACGGGGTTTGTGAAGGGTTTCGCCGCAACCCTTGGAATTGGCGTTGTGCTCAGTTTGTTCACTGCCCTCACGTGCACCAGGACGTTGCTGCGCTTCCTGATGGGGTATGCCGGCCTTCGCCGACCTGCCAATTTCCTGCCCCTCCGGCAGCTGTCCTCTCCGTCTGTCTGAATTCATGGCTGTTTCGCCGTCGCCATCCGCCGCTTCAGGGAACGGGGTTGTGTCCATCCCTCTCAGTCGTTTCAGAGCACGGGTTTGGCTGATTTCAGCCGTCGTCGTGTTGATCAGCGTGATCGGTCTTGTCTTGAGCTCGATTCAGCTGGGATCCCCCCTGCGCCCGGGCTTGGACTTCACCGGCGGAACACAGATCCAGCTGGAACGGAACTGCGGCGACAGCTGCCGCAACCTCCAAGCATCAGCGGTTTCGGATGCTCTGCAGGGGCTGAATTTGCCGACTGAAGCAGACGAGGCTTTGCCCAAGCTCTCCGGAACGCGTGTTCAATTGTTGGATGGTGGTGAATCGTTGCTCTTGCGATTGCCCACGCTCACTGCTGCTCAGGGTCAGGGTGTGATCACAGGCCTTGCTGATGTGGCCGGCCCCTATGTCGACGGTGGTCAATCCGTCGACACCATTGGTCCCTCCCTTGGCGGTCAGCTGCTTCGAAGCAGCTTGATTTCGTTGTTGGTGGCTTTTGCTGGGATCGCTGCTTACATCACCATTCGCTACGACGGAAGATTTGCCTTCCTTGCGCTGGTCGCTCTAGCGCACGACGTCGTGATTGTGTGCGGGATCTTTGCTTGGTTGGGTCTGTTCGTACAGCTTGAGGTCGACAGTCTGTTCGCTGTTGCCTTGCTGACCATTGCTGGTTATTCGGTGAACGACACGGTTGTTGTGTTCGATCGCATCCGTGAACGCAGCCGTGAAAATGCCCAACGTCCGGTCTCTCAACAGGTGGATTTAGCCGTGTCAGCCACGCTGACTCGAACCCTTTACACCAGTGGAACGACCCTGTTGCCTTTGTTGGCTCTGATTTTCTTTGGTGGTCTCACCCTGTATTGGTTTGCCATTGCCCTGGCACTTGGAGTCGTCGTGGGGAGCTGGTCGAGCATTGCCCTGGCACCTGCTCTGCTCACTCTCTGGGATTCAGGCAATGGCAGTGAGTGACCAGCCGTCTGTGCGGAACAGGCATCGTTCAGCCCTTTGGTTTCCGGCACTGTTAGTTGGCTTGGCCTTGCTGGATCTACGAACGGATTTGTTGTTGTTGGTTGACCATTTCACGGTCACGTCTCTTCTGTTTACCGTCCGTTATCACCTGCTAGCAGTGGTTGTACTGCTTGCATCGGCATCACTCTGGCGGCGCTATCAGTAAGCCTCGGTGGAGCCAAATTCCTTCCAAATGGAGTTCCAGGTCTGACGTTTGATCTCCTCATTCCACTCACCAGAGTTGTGGGTGGTGGACCACCAGGAGTCGAACAGATCCTGTGCTTCTTCAAACAATGAATCTGTGTCGAGATTGTCGCGTTTGAGATCAAAGACAGCCTGCCTCAATTCCTCGTAACGAGAAAAATTGAAGATGTAATCCATGGCGCTGCAAGCCCCTTTAAGCACCGTATTGGATAGAGGCCCACGACTTCAGGACCAGCGATCCATGATTTGCTGAACGACCACGGTCTGCATGACCACTTGCATCACCACCACAAGCGGGAGAGCGAGAAGGACACCAGGCAAACCCAACAACGCTCCAAGGCTGAGTTGAGCGGTTAAGGCGACCGTTGGCAGCAGATTCACCGTGCGTCGGAGCAGCAATGGTGTGAGCAGGAACGCCTCGAGGTTCTGAAGAATGAGACGAAACACCAAGACGGACACCATCAACTCCGGCGATTGGAGCAAGGCGAGTCCTGTCGGAAGCAGGGTGGCCGCTGTGGGGCCGATAGTTGGCACAAAGGTCAGGAGTCCACAGATGAGTGCGCTGAGCAAGGCCAACGGGGCTTTCAGTAGAGCGAGGCCGCCCCAGGTCAAGAGAAAGACGGTTGTTGCAGAGATCGTCATTCCTGTCAGCCAGCCGCCGAGGGCCTGACGGCAGTCATCGAACAGTCGTGTCATCGACTGGCGAGCAGGTCGGGGTGTGATCGCCAGAACCATCCCTCGGTGAGCGGTTGGATCCAAAGCCAAGAGAACGGCGAGCAGCATCACCAGGAACACCTGGATGAGTGTGTTGGCGGCCCCACCAGCGAACCCGAGTAGTTGAGCGCCAATCGGTTGGAGACGGTCGAGATTCCATTCACCATCAAGCCCGCTGGATAACCCGTCCAGTCGCGGGTCTGCTTGCAGCAGTGAGGAGACTTTTTCGATCAGTTGAGGCAAATCCCTGCCCAGTTGCTGAACCTGTTCGAATAGTTCAGGGACCAGTAACTGACCAATGACCGTCGCAGCGATGATCAGCAGTCCTAGAACAACCACCAAGGCTTGGGGGCGTTTGAGTCGGCTCCTGGACTGAACGCATGCGATGAGGACATCGAGGGCAACGGAGACCACGACGGCTCCGAACACGATGAGCAGCACCCAGCGAAGGTTCCAGAGCAGCAGGGTCAGGACGACCGATAAAACAGCAAGCAGAACGGTTTGCAAAGTCATGTGGTGCGTGCTGATGGCCGTTTTTTCCAGGGATCGAGGAGATCGTGAATCACGATTTCCCGAATTAGCACTTGCAGGACAACAGCCATGGGAAGAGCCAATAAGAGACCGAGCGGCCCAAAGATCACTGTGAACAGCAATTGCGCTGCAAGGGTGAGTCCGGGAAGCAATTTGACCTGGTGATGCATCACCGATGGCGTGATCAGGTAGCTCTCGATGTTCTGGATCACCACGTAAGCGCCCAGAACAGCTGCAGCCTTCCAGGGTGCATCCAACAGGGCAACGGCCATCGGGAAAATAGTGCTGAGAGTGGGGCCCACATTGGGAATCACATTCAGCAGACCTGCAATCAGAGCATTCGCGAGCACGAGCTTGACGCCAAGCAAGGACAGCGCGATTCCGCAGAGCAACGCGACCGCTAATGAGCTGATCAAGACACCCACCATCCAACTGCTGAGTGCTTCTCCGATCTGGTTGAGGATCAAACGTGCCCGACGTCTGTAGAAGGAGGGGACCAGCTGGAGACCAACACTCCGGTAGGACTCGGGTTGGACGCTGATCATGAGCGCAACGGCCACCACAAACAGCAATTGCAGCGTTCCGCTTCCCAGATTTCCGGCGATCCCCAGGAGGCTGATGAACCCTGTGCCAACACCGGAGGCCAGGGTTGCTCCATCAGGAATTAAGGAGAAGTCTCCGGAGATGACCTGCGACAGGTCTGGCACAGCATCGATGCCATAAACCGCATCACTGATGTGATCCAACCCCCCCACTGCCAACGCGATCAACGTGCTGGCTGCTCGCGGAAGCTTGGTCAGTAGGAGTGAGAATTCGTCGACGAACGGTGGAACCACCACCGCTGTTGTGATGCCGAGGATGCCAAGCAACCCAACTAAGCACACACCAAGAGCCATGGCACGTGGCATGGGTCTGCGTTCACGCAGACTCCCCACCAATGTGCAGAGGGCCATGGCAAGAACCAGGCCCGCAAACAGAAGAAGTAAAAACTGACGAAGGCTCCAGAACAGCAGGCAAACCGCGATCAGCGCACCAAGAGCCAACCAGTTCGGCAGTGTCAACCGTCGTTTGTCGAAGCAGCGTCAGTCTGATCGGAATTTTGATTCTGTGAATAACCAAGGCCGTTGGAGGCGGCGTAACGCTCGGCAAAACGCATAAAGCGCTCAAAGTCTTCCAGGGTTTTCCAGGTGTAGGTGGCTTCCAGAGCACTGGGCTTGCCGTTGATGAACTTGCCGTTCACTTCGCGGGTGACCAGTGAACCCTCTTCATCCACCATCCACATGCCGGCGATGGCACCAAGGGTTTCAGGGGCCAAAGCCTGGGGCTGCTCAAAAACGAATGTCGCCTGTCCCGTACGTCCGTCACGGCTGCGGGTCAGGCGGATGTCAGCGACAACCGGCTCATCAACACCGCGGAAGAACTGAATTGCGGCGCCCTTTCCTGCTTCAGCCATGACTCGCCATGAAGAGGGGTGATACTAAGGGGAGACTGGTGTGAACTTGCGTTCAATCAGCATTTCAGCGGCATCATTGGCACTCAGTCCACTGATATCCACGCTTTGACGCTTGGGTGATCGAGAGAGTTCGTGGTCGTAGCAACGGTCGTAGTAATCCAGCATCGCTAAGCATGCTGTCGCCCAGTCAGCACATTTGATTGCGTCCAGAGCTTGTTTGGTGCGTTGTGGGCCAAGTCGTCGGCTGATCCGTTGCGTCGCTTCGGCTAAGCCATCGGCTCCAAGGTCTCCATAGACCTCCACCAACTGTCGGACGCGGCTGTTGAGGTCACGCTGAATCTCCAGAACAGGAGCAACGCTCATCTGGTCGAACAGAGCTTTGGGAATCCGGCAGTGCCCCACTTGGATGCTTTCTGCCTCCAACCAAATGTGTTGGATGCCCTTGGCCTTCAGTTCTTGCAGAGCTTCTGCTAAACGATTTTCGTAGTGCTCTGTGCTGGGTTGGGCCGGTAGCCCAAGGCCTCCAAAGCTGCTGCCGCGATGGTTGGCAAGCCCTTCAAGGTCCACAACGCCGACGCCTCTGCTTTGCAGTGCAAGCAGCAGATCGGTCTTTCCGGTGCCGGTTCTCCCGCCCATCAATCGAAGTGGCCAAGGTTGTTCAAAACAGCGTTGGGCCCAATGGCGATAGGCCTTGTAGCCCCCTTCCAGGACGACCGGAGAGAGCTCGAGGAGATCGGCGAGCCAAGCGATGCTTCCGGAGCGGAGCCCTCCTCGCCAGCAGTAGATGCGCAGGGATCCCTCCCCTGCGATGGCCTTGAGTTGTTCAGAGAGTTGGGCCAGTTTCGGGCCGGTCAAACCCAGTCCCAGCTGAATCGCTTCTTGACGCCCTTTTTGCTTGTAAGTGGTGCCGACATCCGCACGCTCTTGGTCTGTGAACAGAGGGATGTTGTGTGCTCCAGGCCAATGGCCTTTGGCGTACTCCGAAGGACTGCGGACATCCACGAGAGGCCCCGTGAGCTCACGCAGCACATCGATCGATTCGCGACGGAGGTTTGCCATGCCTGCAATAGTGGGCCAACGATGATCCAGACAGGGCCGGTTGCCCGTCATGCTTTCCGGTTCCTCCCCCACCACAACCCTCAGTGCTGAGCAATTGCTCGATCGCTTTGCGACGGGTAGTGCACGTCAACGTCGCAATTTGATTCGAAGCATCGAGTCTCGCGTTGATGAGCTTGCGGCTCTGGGGCCTGCTCTGTTTCAGCCCTTTGACCCAGGTGGTGACGACTGGGCCGTTGGCTGGATCCTGCAGGTGCTGCAGCGCCATTCTCCTGACAAGGTTCCTAGCCCTACTTGGCTGGATACACCATCGGGTGCCGATATCGATTTCACCCCTCTTCAACATCACCTCCTGAGGGAAGATTTTGAGGAAGCTGATCGAGTGACGAGTGCCTTGCTTCGTCAACTGGCTGGTAAACAGGCCGTTCGACGCGGCTATGTGTATTTCAGTGAAGTCGCGCCGATGTCAGGGGTTGATCTCACAACCCTCGACCGCCTTTGGATTGTGTTTTCGCAGGGTCGATTCGGTTTCTCGGTGCAGTGGAGACTCCTTCAATCCTTCGATGGCCGCTACGACCAGCTTTGGCCAAGGATTGGCTGGAAGACCGATGGTGTCTGGACGCGGTACCCAGGAGCCTTCGACTGGAGCCTCAAGGCACCTGAAGGGCACATGCCTCTGATTAATCAGCTCCGGGGAGTTCGCTTGATGGATGCCTTGTTAAATCACCCAGCCTTGGTGGTGCGACGTCCGACTTGAACAATGTGATGTGTGCCTCTTCTCAGGATCAGCGAAACCGGTAGGTTCGGAAAAGGTTGAGTTGAAAGCAGCTTGGTGATTCCCTTCCAACGGTCGTTATGCCTTTGTTGAGCAAGACGTGTGCTCAGGCCTCGACCCATCGTTTGCGTTGGGAAGACTTCATCTTGCCAAGCACGCTTCAACTAGCGCCTTTGATGGAACTGCTGATTGAGCCGGTGTCCTGTGAGGTCGTCAGTCAGCGCGTTCAACTCGGTCTCCACGAAGCGTTGGTGAATGCTGTCCGCCATGGCAATCAAGACAACCCAGCCAAACGGCTGCGGGTGAGACGGGTTCTCACTCCGAACTGGTTGATCTGGCAAGTGCAAGATGAAGGTTTGGGAGTCCCCCGTTCAGCCCGGCTCAGTTCCCTCCCTGAGGCGCTCGATGCCAGGTGTGGTCGAGGGATGTATTTGATTCATCAATGCTTCGAAGATGTTCGTTGGAGTCGCCGTGGCAACAGGCTTCAGCTGGCTTGTCGTCGCCCGCAGGCGGCTTGATCAGCGGTGTGGGCAACCCGGGTCTTTGAGTTCTCCTTTCAGCCATCCAATGGCCTGATTGGCCAAGGCTTGACTCTCGTCGGCTGAGCCGTCTTGGATCAGGTTGACCAGCGCAGCGGACAGCAGTTCTGCCGCACGTCGTTTGCGATCCGATTTCAAGCGGTGCCAATCACGGTCGCCGATTCGAAGTTCCTGGTGGAGTTGTCCAGCTAATTCGGTGCTGTTCTTTGACCAGGACGTTGACGACACGCTCATGGGTTCGTTGGGTTGGCTTTACGTTGCCAATAGGAGCTTGATCGATCGTGCCTCGCCGTCGCTTGACTTGGATGCATTCCTTGGCACGCCTGCTTGTGCAAGGGACTGTTCAGGATCGGATGGTCAGTTCTGTGGCATCAAGGCGATGGCTTCAACGCCAGAGGGCGGCACAACAATTAATGGACCAGCCCATCAAAGGTTGGAATCGTCCACGCAGCAGTGGTGAGATGTTCTGGCGTTGGTTGCGCTGGGGCGGCGGTGGACTCGTTTTGGGTTGGCTTCTCGCTCAAGCAACCAGCTCGGGCCGCTCCTGACTGACAACAACGAGGGATGTGGGCTGTTCAGAGGTGGCGTCTTGAAGTGGTTCGTAGGAACGTTCTGTGTTGTTGGGAAGGTCCTGACCCCTCAGCCAGGCGTGGTGCAGCGCACGACGACGACGATCTTCTGCAAGAACGAGTCGATCAGCCGCAGAGTGAGGGCTTTCACCAGGAAGAACAGCGGTTCGAATACAAATTCCGAATCCATGGGCTTCGACCTGCACATGCCCTTCCATCAGGACAATTTGGAAGGTCCAACCCTGCAACCACCGCAACCTGAAGGGATTACTCATCAATTCCCAACCTCAGGGTTCGCTCCACCTTATGGCGAGGAATGGCAACGGCAAGGGCAGTTGTCAGGGTTCCCGCTCACGCGTCGGTTGGCTCTGGTTTTCTGGCTGACCAGACACGGGTCATGAAGTGTGATTCTGCGGTAATTCCGATGAAGCCCGCATCCTTGAGTCGGGTGTCAATGTCATCGGCGATGTAATCGCGGTAGTACGGCTCGTGGAAGACACGGCGAAAATTCTCCATGGCAGTACTGAATTGCGGTGAATCAGCCAGCTGAACTGAATCGGCAATCACAAGAACACCTCCTGGTTCAAGAACGCGCCAAGCCTCATTGATGACGTTCTGACGAGCCTCACCCGGGAGTTCATGGAAGAGGAACACGCAAGTCGCTCCCTGAAGACTGTTGGAGGCCAACGGAAGCTGTTCGGCATTAGCGCGGACGAGTTGGACCAAGCGTTGTTTACCGGCGTTCAGCCATCGGTTGGCCTGACGCAGATACGCCTCAGAGAGATCGGTGCCCGTGAGCTCTGCATGAGGAAGGGCACCTCTGATTTGGTGCAATGTCCGTCCGGTTCCCGTGGCGATATCCAATATGCGCAGACTGCTGGGTGCACGGTCACTGAAATGGCGCAGGGCACGCTTTAAAGGAGCGATGACCCGTCGGCGCATCGCATCAGCGGTGCCGTTGAAGAGAATCTCGACTTGAAGGTCGTAGAGCTCAGCGGAATGGTCGCTCAAATAACCATCGGTTTGATGGTGGAAGTTTTGGAGGTAGTACTCCGGATAGAGGGAAGGTTCGGTGTCGTCTGGAAGATCGCGAACGTTGCGTTGTTGGCGCCGTGACCAAGTGGATGGGAGGTCGAACCAAACTTGGGGATAGCGACTCGCCCAGTCCAGCCAGGGAGCGTCAAACAAGAGTTCAGTCGGGTAAATCCCTCTCTCGGCATCTTCCCAGTCGCACTCGCTAAGGGCCGACATTGAGCTTCGAAGCTCATTGAGTAATTCGGCCGGGATGGCTTCTGTTTTGGGAACGGCATCTGGAGCCATGAGCTCCATCAGCTTGGTGCTGAGCTCCTTGTGGGCCAAGCCGGCAATGCTTTTGCCCTGCTGAAGGGTCTGGTAAGCAAACTTGCTGAGGGGCGTTGACGCCATGGGAGCTCTGGACGAACCCCTATTTCAACAAAAAAAACAGCCATTTGGAGGATGCGTTTTGTTGATGGGTGGTTGAAGCCACTGGATTAGTCATCCATCGGCGGATACCGAGTCTCACCCAGCATCTGCAGCTGCGGCCACTCCAGGCCACATCGCCGCGAATTCGGCGTCGGAGACGACGGCTGTGACCTCAAACTGGATCCCAAAACCTTTGATCCAAGGGCCTAAATGCGCCCAAACTTTGCCGATGTCCGTTGCTTTAGCAATCGCTACCCCACTGCCACTAATCGGTTCGCAAACCCGGTACACCAGCTCAAACCCTTCGAATGAATCTCCAGTTGCCCCTGCGTTGATGTAGTCCGCAAATCCTGGGCATGACTCCCACGACCCCTCAACGGTGGGGAACGTCCAAACAATTAGATAGTGCTGCATGGGTCTTGCTCATCTTCTGCATTGATAGTCCGTTTTTGGTTTGTTGTTCGTTTTGAGCAAAATGTTCAAGAACCAGGTCCCTGAGGTGTTGTGATTTCCATTCATTGAAATGTGTCTTTCTTTCGGTCATCAGTTCCGGCTTGTTTCTTGCTGGTCGGATTGCTATGCCGGTTGAATTGATCTTTCCTTCGAGTGATGGGTTTTTCTCGGGCTATTGGTGTTCAGCTGCATCAAAGAAAAGAGCTTCTATACAACCTTGGTGCGATCTCGTCGTATCTGTCGATGTTGATATTTCTGTGGCATGGAATTCTCATGTTGCTGTCTCGGGAGCAGCCAAAGCACACGTTGGTGCTGTACGCAGCGTCGACGTTGTTTTCGATTTTGGTGATGGCACCGTATAAATGGGATAAAAAATGGATGCGAATAAAAACATCAATTGGGATTCTTGTATTTGGCGTGTCTTTGATTATTTACCTGTTTTGTGCTTTGGTTTATTGAGGCTTTCTTGGGGGTTGGATGTTAATGAGAGTTGTTTGAAACGTTTTCCTGAAAGATGGTTGGGATGTTTTATTTTTATGACACTGTCGGACTCTCTTGCAAGAATGAGTGGCGACTCTCCTCCCTATGGCTGAATGTGGCAGATCATCGAGTGCTTCCCTGGACACTCCTTCGTATCGATGTCCCAAGTGCGATTCTGTCCGCTATGAGACAGGGCAAATCAGAGTGTCTGGGGGCTTTTGGAGCAGTTTCTTTGATGTCGGTAATCGACGTTTCAGCTCTGTTTCATGTCTCAACTGTGGATACACAGAATTCTATAAGCGGACGGTTTCTGGAGTTCAACAATTCTTTGATTATTTAGGTAGTAGTTAATCGCTGGATTGGCAAAACTCGTTGCCAGAATGATCGTCTCACTTCAAGTCCTTGATCTAATCACGGATGTCGTGCACAAAAAATGGCCCCCAAGGTGGAGGCCATCACAATGTTTGCTGTTGTTCTGTTGACTATTCAGCCCGGTGAATCAGGCGTCGTAGTACATGGTGAATTCGTGGGGATGAGGGCGCTGGCGTAGTTGCTGCACTTCCTCGTATTTGAGGTCGATCCAGTTATCGATGAAGTCGTCGGTGAAGACGCCACCCTCGGTGAGGAAGGCGCGATCTGCATCGAGGGCTTCCAAGGCGCCGTTGAGTGATACGGGCACGGTATCGATCTTGCTGAGCTCTTCCGCTGCAAGCTCGAAGAGGTCGCGGTCTTCGCCTGCACCGGGATCGATTTGGTTTTTGATGCCATCGATGCCAGCCATCAGCATGGCGCTGAAGGCGAGATAAGGGTTGGCCAGAGCATCTCCAGAACGGAACTCCAGGCGTTTTGCCTTCGGGCTCGGCCCTGTAAGAGGGATGCGAACTGCAGCAGAGCGGTTGCCTTCGGAGTACACCAGGTTCACTGGAGCCTCAAAACCTGGCACCAAGCGTTTGTAGCTGTTGGTGGTGGGGTTGGTGAAAGCGAGGAAGGCCGGAGCATGCTTCAAGATGCCGCCGATATACCAACGTGCCGTCTGGGACAGGTTGGCGTAGGTGCCCTCACCGAAGAACAAAGGTTGACCAGCGTTCCAGAGACTCTGGTGAACGTGCATGCCACTGCCGTTGTCGTTGAAGACTGGCTTTGGCATGAATGTTGCGGTTTTGCCGTACTTTTTCGCCACATTCCTTACGACGTACTTGTACGTCATGACGTTGTCGGCAGCGGCGATGAGCTCAGCGAACTTCATTCCAAGTTCGTGTTGGCCGGCTCCGGCGACTTCGTGGTGGTGTTTCTCAGTTGGGATGCCCAATCGAGCCATATCGAGGAGCATCTCGGTTCGGATGTCCTGGGCTGTGTCGTTCGGGGCGACGGGGAAATACCCCTCTTTGGTCTGGATTTTGTAGGCGAGGTTGCCGCCTTCTTCGATCCGACCGGTGTTCCATCCAGCTTCGATGGTGTCGACGCTGTAGAAGGATCCACCCTCTGCTGAGTTGTAGCGGACGTCGTCAAACAGGAAGAATTCTGGCTCGGGGCCGAAGAACGCTGTGTCGGCCAGTCCAGTGCTGCCGAGGTAATCGAGTGCACGCTGAGCAAGAGCCCGTGGGCAGCGGTCGTAGGGCTTGCCGCTTCGGGGTTCCTGGATCGAGCAGATCAGGCTGAGAGTCTTGTGTTTGTAATACGGGTCGATCCAGGCGGTGCTGGGATCAGGAACCATCGACATATCGGAAGCATTGATCGACTTCCAGCCACGGATGGAAGAACCGTCGAATGCCAGGCCTTCCGTGAAGGATTCCTCTTCGAGCAGATCAGGGCAGACCGTCAGGTGCTGCCATTTGCCGTGAAGGTCAGCAAATTTCAGGTCGATCATTTCGACCCCCTCGTTCTTCACGAGGCTGAGGACATCCTGAGGAGTTTTGGCCATTAGTGGGCAGCGCGCCGCGGGTTGTTGTGTGGACCGTAAGAAGCCCTTGTGAGCCATTTTGTATCAGTGGGCACCAACTGGCTCACTGTGTAAATCGATATGCGCGCTGTACTGTCGCGAACCCCCGCTGACGCCAGATTGCGTAACCGTTTCTGTCAACTTGGCGGGAACCCAGCCAGCAAGCGCGTTCTCACTGGTTCAACAGTGTTAGTTTCCAACCAGATTCTGTCTGGCCACGCATGCGCGACGCCATCACCGGGCTGATCGGTCGCTACGACCAGCTTGGTCGCTACTTCGATCGCAATGCAGTCGACAGCATTGAGGCCTATCTCAGTGAATCCGACGTTCGGATCAAAGCAGTTGAGCTGATCAACCGCGAGGCCAGCGAAATTGTGCGCGAAGCCAGTCAGCGCTTGTTTGCTGGTGATCCTGAGCTGCTTCTTCCGGGTGGGAACGCCTACACAACCCGTCGTCTTGCGGCTTGTCTGCGTGACATGGATTATTTCCTTCGTTATGCCAGCTATGCGCTGGTTGCCGGAGATAGCACCATCCTCAACGAGCGTGTCTTGAACGGACTCGATGACACCTACAAGAGCCTTGGTGTTCCGACCGGTCCAACAGTCCGCAGCATTGTTCTACTTGGCGAAGTTGTGATTGAGCGGCTTCAAGGCGATGACGGGATTCCTTCCGATCGTCTTGCGGTTGTTCGTCAACCGTTCGATCACCTTGCAGCAGGTCTGGGAGAGACGAATATCCGTCAGCGTTGAGGCAAAACCCCTTCATCGCATTGCAAAGCGTCTGAAAACCTCCAGCACCGAAAGGCGGGTACGTAGGCTCTTCACTCAGCTCTGACGATCCAGCCTTGGCGACGACGAACTCTCTTCCTGCAGTGGACGCGCGTCATCGCAAGGAGTTTTCTGCCATTTCGACCCCGGACCGTCTCCTCCTCGGCCCGGGGCCTTCCAATGCTCACCCAACTGTCCTCCAGGCCCTTGCGAGGACACCCATCGGTCACCTTGATCCGCTCTACGTCGAGCTCATGGGCGAGGTCCAGGAACTGCTGCGGTACGCCTGGCAAACCGACAACCGTCTGACCTTGCCGATGAGCGGCACCGGCAGTGCTGCGATGGAGGCCACCCTCGCTAACACGGTCGAGCCCGGTGACACTGTGCTTGTTGCCGTTAAGGGTTACTTCGGTCTGCGTCTGGCAGATATGGCCGGTCGCTATCGAGCTGACGTCAAAACCATTGAAAAGCCCTGGGGCGAATGGTTCTCTCTCGAGGAGCTGGAAGCTGCACTCGTCGAGCACAAACCCGCCATCCTCGCGATGGTGCACGCCGAAACGTCCACGGGTGTCTGTCAGCCCATGGATGGCATCGGTGATCTGTGTCGGAAGCACAACTGCCTTCTTTTGCTCGATACCGTCACCTCCCTGGGCGGTGTTCCTCTCTTTATTGATGAGTGGAAAGTTGACTTGGCCTACAGCTGCAGTCAGAAAGGTCTGAGCTGCCCTCCAGGGCTGGGACCGTTCACGATGGGTCCGAGGGCTGAGGCCAAGATGGCCGCTCGTTCAGGAAAGGTTCCCAACTGGTATCTGGACGTGTCTCTGCTCAACCAGTACTGGGGGAGTGATCGGGTTTATCACCACACGGCGCCGGTGAACATGAACTTCGGCATGCGTGAGGCTCTTCGTCTTCTTGCCGAGGAAGGTTTGGATGGCTCTTGGGCTCGCCATCGCAGCAATGCAGAACGACTCTGGAATGGGCTTGAAGCGCTCGGTCTGGAGATGCATGTCCCCGAACCGCAAAGGTTGCCAACCCTTACGACCGTCCGGATTCCGGACGGTGTGGATGGCAAGGCGTTCTCCCAACACTTACTCAACACCCATGGCATCGAGGTTGGCGGCGGCCTTGGCTCCCTTGCAGGAAAAATCTGGCGAGTTGGCTTGATGGGTTACAACTCCACCCCTGAAAATGTTGATCGTTTGCTGAATCTGTTCGAAACCGAACTTCCACGATTCAGCGGTTCCGTTGCCGTCGCTGCCTAAACCAGCTCTCTAGCTGCAGTCTGGCTTCGTTTTCCATCACTCCCGCGACCACCACCATGTGGTGGTGGGCGGAGGGGTGGTTAGCCAGATCAATTGTTCCTCCAAGCCCTCCCCTTTTGCGGTCGTGGGCGGCAAACACAACGCGCCCCATCCTGGCTTGAACCAGCGCAGCTGCGCACATGGTGCATGGCTCCAGAGTCACAATCAGAGTGCAATCGTTGAAACGCCAGTCCCCGCGTAGCTTTGAGGCCTGACGGAGCGCCACCAATTCGGCATGACCTAAGGGGTCTCGGTCGCGTTCTCGCGTATTTCGCCCATGCCCGATGCAACGCCCCTCGTCATCAAGAATGATCGCTGCCACGGGTATCTCTCCCTGCTCTCCAAGCAGGGCGGCTCGCTTCAGTAGCCGTTTCATCCATCGTGACCAATGGCTGATGTCTTCAGTCAGCTGCAACGCGTCCAACGCTCCGTGATCATCCCGCTTTGAGCTCTTCCCCACGAGACGTCAAGATTGGTGGACTTGCTTCAACACGTCTGCAGCCTGATTTGCCAGCCGAGAGTCTGCTGTCAGACCTGGTTCCTTTCGCCTCTCCCTACGAGGCTGATCCAGAGCTGAAGACTTTTCTGCATCGCACCGCCAACCTGCTGTGCGATTGGATCGGGGGTGCCGCCTCAGGCCAGCCGCTCCCAACGGTCTGGGCACAGCCCGATGCCACACCAGGGCCTCAGGGGGCGGATGTCGACGTGTTGTTGTCGGATCTTCAATCATTGATGGAGGGGGCTTTTCAGCCATCCCATCCCGGTTCGTTGGCGCATTTGGATCCACCGCCGCTGACGGCATCGATCGCCGCTGACCTGATCGCAGCAGGGCTGAACAACAACCTTCTCGCTGAGGAGCTCTCCCCCTCACTGACCCTTTTGGAGCAGCAGCTCGTCCGCTGGTTCTGTGATCGTTTGGGCTTGCCCGGCTCTGCAGGTGGTGCGTTGACCAGCGGTGGCACCCTGAGCAATCTCATGGCTCTCGTGGTAGCCCGTGACCGGCTGAGCGATGCGTCTGGGGTGGTGCTTTGCAGTGAAGACGCCCATGTGTCTCTCTCAAAAGCCATGCGCGTGATGGGCCTGGGTGGTCCTGCTCTGATCAGGATCCCCGTGGATGCCAACGGCAGCCTCTGCCTGACTCAAGCTGAAGAGTGTTTATCCCGTTTGCAGCGGCAGGGTCGACAGTGTCTCTGTGTTGTTGCCACAGCGGGGACCACCGTGCGCGGAGCGGTGGATCCGATTCCTGCCTTGGCCTCTCTATGTCGTCGGTTCGACATCTGGCTGCACGTTGATGCAGCCATTGGAGGCGTCTTCGCTTTGTCGCAGCAAACAGCGGATTTGGTTCCCGGCCTGGGTGAGGCGGATTCGATCACCATCAATCCCCAGAAGCTCCTTGGCATCACCAAGGCCTCGTCGATGCTGTTGGTGCGTGAGGCCAATCAATTGCACGACACATTTTCGACCGGTCTTCCTTATATGGATGACGCTTCAGCCGGATATCACGGCGGTGAAATTGGTCTGCAGGGCACGCGTCCGGCTGAGGTGTTGAAACTTTGGTTTGGTCTCCGTCAGCTTGGAGTGCCAGGAATCACCAGAGTTCTCTCCAGCGCACTCGAGCGTGCATCAACGTTCAAGCAGCGTCTTGATCTGGATCGTCTGGTCTGTCAGCCGGGTTCTCTCCACCTTGTTGCTTTCCATCCGTCTTCAAGAGTGAGCAGAGATGGCTCCAGTTGGACGTTGGCCTTACGCCAGGCTCTGATGCAGGAGGGTTTCATGCTCTCCAGGCCGCTATATGCAGGCTGCCATCACCTCAAATCGGTCTGGGGCAACCCCCATACCACCGTTGCTCATATCGACCATCTTGCTCACTGCATTAACCGTTTTGAACGATGACCAACAGCCCTCAACGACCTCGATGGGTTGCAATCATCACCGGTGCTATCTCCGTGTTGATCGCTGTTCTTTATTTGGCGTTAATCACGGTTCTCGACGCCCGCGGTCCGATGCTGCCCCCGCCTCCCGAGGCGCTGGGCGCGGAGGCAGTTGACGCGAACGATTCCGTCGCAGTGGCTCCACCACCTGACGAACAGCCATCTCAAGGAATTGCTTGAGGGATGCTTCACGTCGATTCAGTTCGAATTGTTCTTGGACGACGGCTTGGATTCCACCGTCCCCCCAGCTTTGATCCTGCTGGAAGTAGCGGATAAAACTGGCTCCAGCCACGCGGGTTAGCCATCCAGCCGTCACCCCTTGGATTGCTCGCCCCGCTAACAGCGTGGGCAGGCTGAGATGAAGCCCCGCGCTGACCACACTCATCGCGCCTTTAATCGCGCCCAGGGTGGCCAACGTCCGTCCTACGGAGACGGCCAGTGTTTTGGCCTGTTCCTTTCCAAGATCCACGCCATGGATCCCAGCAATCTCCATCACCATTTGAGCATTGACCGCGGCTGTTCCAAGGAGGTCAACCCCTGGTAGCGGGGTCGCTGCCACAACACCAGCGCCGATCCACGTGTAGCGATCAACGCAGCGTTTTGATGCGCTGATGCGTTGCCGTCGCAGCAGGGCACGCCCTCGATCATCGAGTTGCTGACACTGCAAGAGGATGTTGTCGGCAATTAATTCTTCTCCATCGGCGTGAAGAACAGCGGCCAATCGCTGGACGAGAGATTGAACGTCTGGACGGGGTTGCAACGGAGTTCGGCCAGGCCGTGGAATGGTTTGTGGTGCTGCACTGCAAGCCATGACGTCGACGTCGGCGATTTGCCCTTTGCAGCGTTGTCTCAATATCTCGAGCAGTCTTTGCTGCTCATCAACACCACGGAGGTCGCATTTGTTGAGCACGAGCAGCATGCGTTTGCCGAGATCGAGCAGTGTGTCCATCACGGCAGCCTCAGAGGCCCGAAGATCGCCATCGACGACGACAACCATGAGGTCGGCCTTCGCTGCTTGCCGGCGAGCCATCTCCTCCCGCTTGATTCCGTCGTCATCCGCTTCCAAGATGCCTGGTGTATCGATCAGCTGAAGACCTCGATCCAGGCCCCGCAAGCGAAGGCGATAGGTCGTGCTTGTCCTTGTGGACCCCATGGCGGCTCCAACCTCCCCGACGACCTCGTTCAGCAGTGCACGGATCAGCGATGTTTTACCGCTGGAGCCAGTGCCGAACACCACGATGACGAGATCGCCCCGTTCGAGTTCAGCCTCGAAACGTTCTCTGTCTTCCTGCAACCTGGCCCGACAGATGTCGTCATCCAAACGCTCAAGCAGATGATCGATATTGGTCAGGCTGATTTGCGCTGCATCACGCCGATCACGGGGAGCTTGCAGGTCGTTGTTCTTGAGACGTTGTGTGGAACGGCGGCGTTCTTGCAAGCGTTTCCATGTCGGCCAACCCAGCTGCAGTCCAACTGCAACGATGAGACCTAGCCCAAGCAGAAGGACGGGGGCGAGCAACCAACTCGGCAGGAAGTAACTGAGATCCCAAAGCAGCGTTCGGATCGCTTGAAGGACGCCACCCAGAATGATCAGCCCCACCAGAGATCCCGCCAGGATCAACAGCAGCCGCGTGCGATGGCTCTTCACAGCTGATCAGCCATGGTCTGGTTTGCGGGGCTGTTGAAGGAGGTCAATGGCAAAGCAAGCCACGGCCAGGTTGATTGCGATGTCTGCCGGATTAAAGACTGGGAAGTTGATGGGCACCAGCGCCAGAAAATCAACGACATATCCCAGTCGCCAGCGGTCTAAACCATTGCCGAGTGTTCCCCCTAATAAAAACGAGACCGCCAAACCCTGCCAAAGAGGTTGCTGAGGTCTCCGCCAGATCCATCGGCTCAGCCCTGCGGCGACTAACAGGCTCAACAAACCAAGCCAAGGGGTGGCATTGCTGAGCAGGCTAAAAGCAGCACCGGTGTTGCGGACAAGGTGAAGCTCAAGCAGCCCTGGAATGGCCGTCACCGTGCGTCCATCACCAAGTTGTTCAGCGATGATGGCTTTGCTGAACTGATCGATGATCACGATCACCATGGCCAGGGTGAGTTGTCGTCCCCGATTGATGATTGGTGAATCAGTTCTGGATGTCATGGATCAACCACCAGGAGACGCCGAAGCACAACGGCCAAGACTGCCGCCGAGATGCACAACAAAAGCTGACCTGGAAGTGGACCGATTGAATATTGAATGAGGAGCTCCAGTAAGGAGGGATCCCAGCGATTCAGAGCAGCGCCAAGCAGCAAATTCACCAGGCCACAACCTTGAAGCACGATTAAGCCAGCCACAGCAGAAGCGCTGAGTTTGATCACATCCCCCATACCGTCCTGCTGGGCTAGACGGCCGGTGAGCCACGCCGCAGGGACAAATCCGGCGAGGTAGCCGAAGCCGGGTTCGAGGACGTAGGCCATGCCACCGCCTCCCTGGAAGACCTGCAAATCGCCTAGCCCAACGGTGAGATAGGCCACCGACGCGATGACACCTGCTCGAGGTCCGCTGACCATCGCACAGAGAAGCAGGGCAGGAACCTGCCAGCTCACGGGGAGATCGACCACCTGCGGTGGCGCTGGCAGCAGAATTGCTGCTGGAATCAAGCTGCCGATCAGGATGGTGAGCAGCCCCACGAGTGCACCGCTCCAGATGGCTAGGGCCCGCAACGAAGAGCTACAACTCGGCCCATCCTGCTTGAGAATGCAATCTCTGCCCAGAGCACATGTCGTTTTCGATTGGGGACAAAGTGAGGCTTAAGGACGTGGTGTCTTATCTGAAAACCGCGGACCCAATGCCCATGTTGCGGCCGCCGGATCTCATTAGCCCTGGGGAGCAGGGTGAAGTCGTCGCCTTGCATCCGGCGGACACACTTGCCGTTCGGTTTCGTCGTGGGTCTTTTCTGTTATCGACATCGGTATTGGAGATGCATCCAGACGGCTAGTCGTTCCAGTTCTTGTGGAGGGTGGTGAGCAACGTTTGTGGCCCGCAGAGGCTCAACTTCGGGCTCGTGAGGTGGTCCTTGGCAATCCGTTGCAGATCCGATGACGAGATGGTTTCGATGCGATCAAGGCACTCTTGGTCGTGGTTCTCCGGAAGACAGAAGCGGCTGAGTTGTGCTCTGCGTTCAGCCCTTTGCGAGCAGGTTTGGCGACTGTGGGCCAGTTGCCCAACAAATTTGGCTTGCGCCAGCTCAAGGTCATTGGTGCTTAAACACTCCTCACTGAGCTCATTCCAGACCTCACACAGCAGCCGAAGGGCTAATTCGGCTTTGTCGCTACCGCTTGACGCATGGAGAACGAAGGGGGAGGCACCCAACCGATTGGGGTGATGGATGCCAACGTCATAAGCCACTCCATGGTCTTCCCGCAGCCGTCGGAATAGCAGGCTGGACATGCCATAGCCCAGATGGCATTGCAGAAGTCGCAGGCCTAGGGCATCAGGATGTCCGTGTGGAATCGTTGGCTGTCCCAGCATCATCACCACCTGTTCGGTGTCGATCGGATCCATCTGGATGGAGCTGTTTGGCACGTCTTGTGCGGCTGTGACGTTCTCCTGCTCCACAGATGCGTCCGTCGTTGCTGGGGGCAGGATCACCTCTGCCAGCCTGTCCTCCAGCTCTGCAGGCCATTGCCCTGCAATCGCAAGAACTCCTTTGCTGGATTGCAAATTGCCAAGAATCGGCTCCAGCACCGATAACTCCAACGTTTCCAATTCATCGGCTAAACCGAGCGCGTCGTGGCCGTAACCGCCGTTGCCATACGCCAGGTGCCTCCATCCATCGAACGCCATTTGGAAGGGATCTTCCTGTTGGCGCTGCAGGGTTTGCAGGCTGAGGCTGCGCTCCAGATGGAATTGATCCTCCTCGAGATGGGGCTGATGGATCATCCAATCCAGGATTGAAATCAGCTTCGGCGCATCGTGACTGCAACAGCGCAGGCTGATCAGAAGGCCATCCTCGTGGGCATCGCTGCGTAACCCTGCTCCACAACCTTCAACGAGATCAGCGATCTCGTTTTGGTCATAAGGTCCGCAGCCACGGGTGAGCAGCGACGCCAGCAATTGATGGGCACCACGGCTTCCGATGCAGTCGTGACCACTCCCCCTGGGCAGAAGCAGCTTGGCGCTCATCACGCCAGGCGTTTGAACCGACTCCAGCAGCAGTTCGCCGTTCAACATTGTCCGCTGGCTCCTGGTCGTGCGATGAGAGTGAGCGCTTGGTCAGGACGGAGTCGCTCGGCGGCGGCGTCCTGAAGACGCTCACAACTCCAGGGGGCCATCAAGCTGAGTGGATGGAGCAGCGACTGATGACGATTCCAAAGTGCCTGATTGGCTGCCATCGCTGTGACCTGTCCGGTGGATTCCATCGCGAAACGCAATCCATTGCCGACCAACTGCATGGCGCGATTGCGTTCCCCATCGTTCGGCGTTGTTGTCGATAGACGGTGGAGCTCTCGATGAACCTCCGCTTCGACAGCCTCGAGATCCTCCACTTGGCAGCAGATCTCCAAGGTGATCAGGCTTCCTCGTTCAAGCGACGTGAGATCCATCTCAACGCTTTCGGCGATTTGGAGTGTTTCTCGCAGCCTGGCGACCAAGCGGGATCGCCGACCCTCGCTCAACAGGGTGGTGAGCAGATCGGCTCCCATCACCCAATCTTGATCCGCGGCCTGTGGAGCTGGCCAAAGCATCATGAACCGAGCAGCTTCGAGGCGGTCGACGGTGAGTTCATGGCGTCCTGGCCGTAGAACCAAGTCAGAAAGACTGTTTTCTGCAGAGTGATCAGGCAGATCGGCCAGCCGTGAGGCTGCGACCATGGTTTTGGAAATGGCCTGATCTGGCCCTGCGATAGCCAGGCAGAGATTCGAACCGCGGTAAAGCCTTTGGTGAAACTGCCGCATCTTGGCCGGAGACATGGCCATCAAGCTGTTCGATGTTCCCAGAATCGGCCGGCCGTAGTCGTGATCGGCGCACCCCAGCGCCAGGAGCTTCTGCAGGACCTGCTCGTCAGGTTGGTCTGCATATTGAGCGATCTCTTCGAGAACCACCTCCCGTTCCGTTTGGAATGCGTCTTCGGCCAGAGCCGGACACAACACCAAATCCAGAAGCAGCTCCAATGCGCGTGGAGCCTGACCCGAGGGAATCAGGACGTGGAAGTGCACATCATCAAAGCCGGTGGCGGCATTGCTGCTGCCTCCGAGCGCTTCGATTTCGCGGTCGAAGGCACCAGGTGCCAGGGTGCTGCTCCCCTTGAACACCATGTGCTCAAGAAAATGAGCCATTCCATGCTCATCGCTCCGTTCTCCACTGCTGCCAGCTCGGCACCACAGATCGATGCAGGTCAGTGATGCATCGGGCATCGACGCCTCGATGCAGGACACGCCGTTCTTCAGAGTCCACAAGTCGAGAGCTGGGCTATTACGTGAAGAGGACAGAACTGCGTGGCAAAGTTCCATTCTGTGCCTGCCCAGCGTGAGTCCGTCTTCGATGCCAGACAATCCTGTGGCACTTCACCCATTGGTGATGGTGCTGGCGGATCGGATTCGCGCAAAACGTGCGGATTTGCCTGAGCTGGCCGATCTAGCTCTGGATGAGGAGCTCGCTGCTGTTCAGGGAACCCTTGACGGTGAGCGGTTGTTCATCGGAAACGAGCTGCATCGCTGCAGGGGCATGCGCAAACTGCATCTCGAACTGGCACGCCTCGGGAATGGCTTGCAGATTCTTCACTGCGTCTGGTTTCCAGATCCATGCTTTGATCTACCGATTTTCGGGGCCGACATCGTCGCTGGGCCTGCCGGTATTTCAGCGGCCATCGTCGATTTATCACCGGTGAAACCAACACTGCCGTCTGGCGTGGAAGCCAGCCTGAGCAGTTTGGCCATTCCCCCGTTTCGTCAGGTGCGTGATCTTCCTGGATGGGGAACCATTTTTTCGTCCTATGTCCGATTTATCCGGCCTGATGGAGCGGAAGAAGAGGCTTGGTTTGTCGAACTGGTCGACAGCTATTTAGGCGTGTTGTCAGAGGCGGTTCGTCAGTCCACTCCCGATTCAGCAGATTCACTTTCTACGATCGAGCGTTATGAAGGTCAGCTGAACTACTGCCTCAAGCAGAAGCGCAACGACAAGACCCGTCGGGTTCTCGAAAAAGCATTCAATCCCTCCTGGGCTGACGCTTATATCGAAAACCTTCTCTTTGATAACCCTCCCCTCCCAGCGTGAACCGCAGTCGTTTGGTATTCACCCTCGGTGGTCTCGCAGCCGTTCTCACGCTTGGTTCGGTGGCCTTATTGAGATCTCCGGAACCAACCCCAACACCCATCGAGACAGAGACGGTCAGGCGGGTCGAACCTGTGGCAGCCCTGGGGCAGCTTGAGCCCGCAGGAGAGATTCTTGATTTAGCCGCGCCGACAGCTGGTCAATTTGGAACCCCACGGGTGTCTCAACTCCTGGTGGGCGAGGGGGATGAAATTTCCAGCGGTCAAGTGTTGGCCCTCTTCGACAACCGCGATGCACTACTCGCTGATGTGGATCGGGTTCGCGCCCAGATCAGCTCCCTTGATCAGCAAATCAAACTCCAGGAGGTGGAAGTTGAGCGCTACACCAAAGCTGCCGAATGGGGTGCCGCTGCTCCAGTTCTTGTTGAAGACAAACGAGATGACTTGATTCGTCTCCAAGGTCAACGCGATCAGGCTGTGGCTGATCGTCGTGGCTTGCTTGCCGATTTGGCCAATAGTCAGTTGCTATCTCCCATTAATGGGTTGGTTTTAGAGATTCATGCCCAGGTTGGTGAACGCCCTGGCTCCGATGGAGTCATGAGTGTTGGTGCCAGCCAAACCATGCAGGCGTTGGTGGAGGTTTACGAATCGGATGTGGCCCGTGTGCGCCTTGGTCAAACGGTCAGTTTGTTGAGCGAAAACGGCGGTTTTGACGGTGCACTCAGCGGACGTGTGGTCAAGATCAGCCCGCAAGTTCAGCAACGTGGTGTGTTGTCAACGGACCCGACAGGAGATGTCGATGCACGGGTGATTGAGGTCAATGTGGCTTTGGATCCTGAGTCGGAGAAACGGGTGTCTCGTTTGGCCGGACTCAAGGTGATCGCTCGTTTTCAGCAGCCGTGATGAAGCGGTTCTGGCAAGGGCGGCGCATCCCGCTCTCCTGGATGTTGCTAACGCGTCAACCCGTGCGTTTGCTGGTTGCCCTGGCCGGCATCAGTTTCGCGGGAATTCTGATGTTCATGCAGCTGGGGTTCCGCGATGGCTTATTTGACGCCAGCGTCACCATCCATCGCATGTTTGATGCTGATCTTGTGCTGATCAGCCCGCGATCGACCAGTTCGGTTCGGATGGCTGATTTCCCACGCCGGCGGCTCATTCAGACTCTTGCCGATCCTGATGTAGGTGGAACCTCCCCAGTGCACTGGGGTTTGATGCTTTGGAAAAATCCTGAGACCCGTCGAAATCGGCCGATTTTGGCGTTGGGTTTCAATCCAGATGATCCGTTTTTCGAAGCTGACGCTTTACCTCCGGAAGCCTCGGCTCTGAAACAGAAAGGGCGCATCCTTTTCGACCAGTTGTCCCGTCCAGAATTCGGGCCTATCGCGGATTGGTTTCGCGATGGACGAGCCGTCGAAACCGAGATTGCCGGCAATCGCGTGCGCGTGGCAGGGCTTGTCAGCCTCGGCACCAGTTTTGGCGCTGATGGAAATTTAGTGACCAGCAGCGAAACCTTTTTGGACCTTCAGCCTGGAAAGCCCACTGGTGCCATTCAGGTTGGTCTGATTCGGTTGCGTCCGGGGGCCGATGCTGAACAGGTGCGTCAGCGCCTGGAGAATCAGCTCCCGAACGATGTGTCCGTCTTCACCAAGAAGGGGTTCATCGACTTCGAGCAGAACTACTGGCGGACGAGCACTTCGATTGGGTTCATTTTCACCCTGGGGGCTGCCATGGGCTTCGTGGTGGGCTGCGTCATCGTTTACCAGGTGCTGTACACCGATGTCAGTGAACACCTGCCGGAATACGCCACGCTCATGGCGATGGGGTATCGACTCAGCCACCTCCTTGGGGTTGTCGTTCGAGAAGGCTTTTATCTCGCAGTGATGGGCTACCTCCCTGCTTATGCGGCAGGACAAGGTCTCTACTGGTTTGTCCGCGACGCAACGCGATTGCCGGTTGGCATGAATGTCACCCGCGCCATGACGGTGTTCATCATGATTCTCGTGATGTGCATGCTCTCGTCAGTTCTGGCGATGCGACGCCTGGTGGATGCAGATCCCGCGGAGATCTTCTGATGCAGAGCCAAGCGGTCCAGATTCAAGGCTTGTCCCACAGCTTTGGCAGCGGTGGGATGAAGCGTGAGGTGCTCAAGGGCATTGATTTGACGATTGCCCCCGGTGAAGTTGTTCTTCTCACAGGGCCGTCGGGCTGCGGCAAAACCACACTTCTCACCTTGATTGGAGCTCTCCGTACGGTCCAGGCCGGGGCTGTTCAAGTGTTGGGTCAACGTCTTGATGGTGCTGGGAGGCGTCAACGGCAGCAACTCAGACGTCGCATCGGCATGATTTTTCAAGGGCACAACTTATTGCGTTGCCTGACGGCTGAACAGAACGTGCAAATGGGTTCTGATCTTCTGCCTGGTTTGAGTTATCGCGCCCGTCGAGATCAAGCGCGTGAATGGCTGCGTTCGGTTGGTTTAAGTGACCACATGAGCAGTCTTCCCCACGACTTGTCCGGAGGTCAGAAACAACGTGTCGCGATTGCTCGTGCTTTGGCCGCCCATCCCAATTTGCTGCTTGCCGACGAGCCCACTGCTGCGTTGGACAGTGTGACTGGACGAGAAATCGTTGAGTTGTTGCGACGGTTAGCCCGTGAACAATCCTGTGCAGTGCTCATGGTCACGCACGATCCACGCATTGTTGATGTCGCCGATCGTCTCCTTCAAATGGAAGATGGATCTCTGCTTCAAGCTGTTGAGTAAGATGAGTCGATCTGAACCAATCTTGAATCGCGAATGGCCAAGCGCAGGAATCTGAAGAAGGAAAAGCAGGAGCGGAATCGCGCCTACGCCCGCAAATTCAAGAAGCGCAAGATGAGAAATGATGGCCGTGGAGAAGGTGCTGGTAACGGCGTCACAGGTACTGCCAACAATGGCGGTGCAGCTGACTGAGCCAGCCTCCAATTGTTGAAGAACAGGGGAGCGAGGCTCCCCCTTTTTTGTGGTCACTAGCGTTCAAGAGCCCTATCCGGGAGCGTTTTGCGATGTTGATCAGCGTTGTCATTCCGACGTATAACCGCCTCCCGATTCTCGAAAAGTGCCTGCGTGCGCTCGAGTCTCAAACCCTCCATGGAGCCCTGGATGGTTTTGAAGTCGTTGTTGTCGACGATGGTTCGACGGATGGGACCGTTGACTGGCTTCAGCAACGTGGTGAGCAGTTTCCCCACGTCAGGCTGATTCAGCAGGAACATGGAGGCCCTGCTGAAGGACGCAATCGCGGCGTTCACCAAGCCAACGGTGATGTGATTGTGTTCATCGACAGTGATCTGGTTGTCACTGAGAGCTTCTTGGCGTCCCATGCCAGGGCACTGGAACGCTCATGGCGTCATCGGGGTAATCGTCTGTCGTTTACCTACGGAGCCGTGGTGAACACAGCCAATTTTGAGAACCCAACCGAGGAGCGGCACAAACTTCGTGATTTGTCCTGGGCCTATTTCGCAACGGGCAATGTCGCCATTGATCGGGGCGTCTTAGAAGCATCCGGATTGTTCGATACAGGCTTTCGGTTGTATGGCTGGGAAGATTTGGAATTGGGCGAAAGGCTGAGACGGATGGGCGTTGAGCTTGTGCGCTGCCCTGAGGCCGTTGGTTATCACTGGCACCCTGCCCTCAGGCTGGAACAAATTCCTGACCTGGTTCGTGTCGAACGCGAACGCGCCAAAATGGGATTGGTGTTCTACCGGAAACATCCGACGCGTCGTGTGCGCTACATCATCCAATTCACCTGGTTGCACGTCTTGCTGTGGGAACTGCTCACGCTTGGTGGTGTCTTGAATGAACGGTCGCTCAAACCGCTTTTGGCCTGGTTGATCCGTCGCGGTCAACCAGGTTTGGCCATGGAGTTATTGCGTCTTCCTTTGAACAGGATCAGTGTTCGAGCCATGGTCAGCGAAGCCAAAGTTCAGGGACTCAGGCCTTCGTTTTGATAACTTCATAGGGTTCTTTCACACCGCACACCTGCCCGTTTCGGGTGATCGTTGATCCAACTAGGTCTTTTGACCTGTTGTTTTACGGCCCTGGCAGGTGGAGGCGAACCCGAAACCTCACAACATGGCTGTCGTCACTCTCGCCGAAATGATGGAGGCGGGTGCTCACTTTGGGCATCAAACCCGTCGTTGGAATCCCAAGATGTCGCGCTACATCTATTGCGCGCGCAATGGTGTCCACATCATCGACCTTGTGCAGACCGCCGTCTGCATGAACAACGCCTACAAATGGACGCGTTCTGCTGCACGCAGCGGAAAGCGTTTTCTGTTTGTTGGGACCAAGAAACAGGCTTCTGAAGTCGTGGCGCTCGAAGCAGCACGCTGTGGAGCCTCCTACGTGAACCAGCGTTGGTTGGGCGGAATGCTCACCAACTGGACCACGATGAAAGCTCGGATCGACCGTCTCAAGGATCTCGAGCGGATGGAATCCAGTGGTGCCATCGCGATGCGCCCCAAGAAGGAAGGTGCTGTTCTTCGTCGGGAACTTGAGCGTCTTCAGAAGTATCTGGGTGGTCTGAAGAACATGCGTCGCCTACCTGACGTGGTGGTTCTTGTGGACCAGCGCCGTGAATCCAACGCCGTTCTGGAAGCCCGCAAGCTCGATATCCCGTTGGTGTCGATGCTCGACACCAACTGTGATCCCGATCTTTGTGAGGTGCCGATTCCTTGCAACGACGACGCGGTTCGTTCTGTTCAGCTTGTGCTCGGTCGCCTGGCAGATGCGATCAATGAAGGTCGCCATGGCAACAATGAGCAGCGCGGTGGCGACGACGCCGAAGGCTGAGCTGTTGCACTGACACTTTGATTGAAGCCGCCGCTCTGCTGAAGCAGGTCGGCGGCTCTCTCTATCCAACCCTGTTTTTTCACCCCACTTCCGATCCGATGGCTGCCGTATCCGCCAAGCTTGTCAAAGACCTGCGCGACAAGACCGGCGCGGGAATGATGGACTGCAAGAAAGCTCTTGCTGCGACCGATGGCGACACCAACAAAGCTGTTGAGTGGCTGCGTCAGAAAGGCATCGCTAGTGCTGAGAAGAAATCCGGTCGTACTGCTGCTGAGGGTTCCATCGGCAGTTACATCCATACCGGTGCCAGGGTCGGCGTTCTCGTTGAAGTGAATTGCGAGACCGATTTCGTCGCTCGTGGCGACATCTTCCAGGCGCTACTCCGAGATATCTCCATGCAGGTTGCAGCCTGCCCCAACGTCGAATACGTCACCACCGACGAGATCCCCGATGAGATCCGTGAACGTGAGAAGGCCATTGAAATGGGCCGTGACGACCTCGAGGGCAAGCCTGACCAGATGAAGGTGAAAATCGTTGAGGGCCGAATTGGTAAGCGTCTCAAGGAGCTTGCGTTGATGGAGCAGCCTTTCATTAAGGACAGCTCGCTCACCGTGGCTGATCTTGTGAAACAGACCGCTGGCAAGATCGGCGAGAACGTGAAAGTGCGTCGATTCACCCGCTACACCCTTGGCGAGGGTATCGAGGTTGAAGAGAACGATTTCGCTGCCGAGGTGGCATCCATGCAGAACGCCGGCTGATTCGAGTGAGCACGACGGACAACAGGTCCGGTTACGACCCGGAATCGCAGTTGACACAGCTTCAGCAGCTTTGTCGGCAGCGGTCTCGGGTTCTTTATCGCGATCAAGCGCTTTATTTGCAGGTGCTACGCGATGAATTGCTTGATCGGACGCTTCAGGCGCTGTTTGCCTTGGTGAGTCGAGTGGAGCCATCGCGTTTCTCAGCACTACCAGCGGAGACGCGGGAACGCTTTCAGGCTTCGGTCACCGACTTATCAAAGCGCTGCTCAGCTCTGCTGACCGTTGAGCAGTTGATGGTGTTGGCGCAACAACTTCAGGACGAATCCGTTCGCCAGGATGAGCGCTCGCGCCAGGAAATGGTGAAGGTTCTTGGTAAGCAGCTTCAGCAGACGAACCAGATCGGAGCAGAGCCGAGTCGTCCTGCGTCTGAGCCCAAAGGATCCGTTCATCTGAGCTTGGATCCACCACTTCAGCAGCCAGAACTCTTCGGGCTGCAGCGACCATCTCCAGCATCTCAAGATCAGCCGTCGGAGATGGAAACGGAGGCTGAGCCTTCAGAGGATTCACTCGATGAGCGCGTGGATGATTTGGATGTGCTCCAATCTCTTTTTGAGCTTGCTGGTGAAGCTCTGCAGTCTCAGTCTGCTGAGGATGTCGGAGAGTCCCGTCTGACGGCTCCGTCGTCCGATGCGCTGAGTACGGATTTTCTTCCCGCGATGCCAGACGCGCTGTTGCACTGGATGCAAGCCATGGAGCTTGCGTTGGCACGTCGTCTGCGCAATCTGTCGCATGCCATCAACGTCGAGATGTTGCGCTCGGGACTCGCGAACGCTCTGTTGCCGATCACATTGCTGGAAGCGGTGCTCCGCGGACAGGTGGAGACCCAGTCCAGTGCCAGCAATGTCGTTCGCCTTCGTCTACCGATGCCGATTGGCGAGTTCGAGCAGGGAATGGATGTCCTTTGTTTGCTGCTGCGCAGCAGCGAATTCGAATTTGATAGCCCCAGATTGCGCCGTGTTCGTCATCGATTGCACGAGCACCAGGCTGCACTGCTCAAAATGGTGCAGCAGCAACGCCACTGGCAACGTCGTGTCCTTGATCGCGAAGCGCTAAAGCATTGGCAGAGCCCATCCGATCAGACCCCACCAGGGGGTTGAATCGTGAGCAGCTCGATCAGCTGCTCACTTGGCTGCGCCCGCTTCAGAAGGCCCTGAATCTTGAGGCAGATCAAGACTTTTGCGATGTTCAAGGGCGTCAGCAACGTTTTCATCAGTTTCTGTTGGCTGAGTTGCATCGGCCCCCCGATTTGCCATTCCCTCCAGGGGTGTCCGATCGTCTGAACCGACTTCTCCAGGGGTACGACAGCTACGCGACGTCAAGCCTCCCCACACGCCGGCGGTTGGTGACGGAAACCCGTCAGTGGCTGCATGAATTGCGGTTGCGCTTAGAGCCGTCTGCTCCCATGGCGCCGCCACGGCTTCGTCGTCGTGATGGTCAGTCCTCCGCGTCAGCAAGTGCTTCGGCCCAGCGGCGTCTGAGTTTGGAGAGCCCTTTGTTGGAGCTCAACGGTGTTGGCCCCAAGCTTGCGGCTCGCCTGGCAACACTGGGTTTGCTGTTGGTGCGCGATCTGCTGCGCTACTACCCGCGGGACCATGTCGATTACGCCCGGATGCGGCGAATCGAAGCCCTTGTCGTTGGTGAAACCGCCACGTTGGTGGCGACTGTGCGTCGATGCAATGGCTTTGTCAGCCCTCGAAACCCCAATCTCGCCATCCTGGAACTTCAGTTGCAGGATCCCACCGGTCGATTGAAGGTCACGCGGTTCTTGGCTGGCAAGCGCTTTAGTTCCACCGCTTATCTCAAGGGTCAGCAAAGGTTTTATCCCCTCGGTGCCAAGGTCGCTGTGAGTGGTCTTGTCAAAGACGGTCCCTATGGGCTGTCCTTTCAAGATCCTTTGATTGAAGTTCTCGATAGTGCCGACGGAACAATCAAATCGGATCAGATCGGACGTTTGCTTCCGGTGTATCCGTTAACCGAAGGTCTTGCCGCGGATCGATTTCGACAATTGATGCATCAGGTTTTGCCACTCACCCGTCAGTGGCCTGAACCGCTCTCTGTTCAAGAACAGCAGCACTACGGCGTCATTCCTGTTGCTGATGCTTTGAAGGCACTGCATTCACCCAAGACTCGGGACGATCTCGATCAGGGACGTCATCGTCTTGTATTTGACGAGTTTCTATTGCTTCAGCTTGGACTGCTGAGGCGTCGTTCGGAATTACGAGCGCGGTCGGCACCCGACCTTCTGATTGACCGTCAGGCGGATGGATTGGTCGAGCGTTTTTTGGCATTGCTTCCTTTTCAGTTCACCGCTGCGCAGTCGAGGGTGTTTGCAGAGATTGAGACCGATCTCGCGCAACCCGAGCCGATGGCGCGATTGGTGCAGGGTGATGTGGGCTCCGGCAAAACGGTGGTCGCGATTGCTGCATTGCTCAGCACAATCGAGGCTGGGTGGCAGGGGGCGTTGATGGCGCCAACGGAGGTCCTTGCGGAGCAGCATTACCGCAATCTCTGCACATGGCTGCCGGCGCTTCACGTGAGTGTGGAGCTGTTGACCGGCTCAACACCCAAATCCAAGCGACGGCGACTGTTGGACGACTTGGCCAATGGATCACTGCAGGTGTTAGTTGGAACCCATGCCCTGCTTGAGGATCCCGTTGTCTTTTCCAGGTTGGGTTTAGTTGTTGTGGATGAGCAGCATCGTTTTGGTGTTCATCAACGTGATCGGCTGCTGAACAAGGGGCTGCAGCCTCATCTGCTGACGATGACGGCAACACCGATCCCCCGAACATTGGCGTTGTCGCTGCATGGAGATCTTGATGTCAGCCAGATTGACGAACTACCTCCAGGACGAACGCCAATCCGAACGGTGATGTTGACCGCTGCCAAACGCGATGAGGCCTATGCGTTGATCCGTGAGGAAGTTCTGAAAGGTCAAAGGGCCTACGTCGTTCTTCCCTTGGTAGAAGAGTCAGACAAGCTTGACCTGCGATCGGCGGTGGATGTCCATGCCGAATTAGCTGGGGAGGTTTTTCCTGATTTATCAGTCGGTCTGCTCCATGGGCGCTTGTCGAGTGCCGAGAAACAGGAGGTTTTAACGGCGTTTTCTCAAGGTGATGTCCAGATCTTGGTCTCCACCACTGTGGTTGAAGTGGGTGTTGATGTTCCGTCGGCCAGCGTGATGGTGATCGATCATGCCGACCGCTTCGGTCTGGCTCAACTTCACCAGCTCCGTGGTCGTGTCGGTCGTGGTGCAGCAGCGTCGCACTGCTTACTGATCAACGGAAGTTCCAACCCTCTGTCTCGTCAGCGGCTTGATGTGATGGTGCGATCCACCGATGGTTTTGAGATCGCTGAGATGGATCTGCGCTTTCGTGGTCCTGGTCAAGTGCTCGGGACGCGTCAATCGGGACTCCCCGACTTAGCGCTGGCGAGCTTGGCCGATGATGGTGCTGTGCTTGAGGAAGCCCGTTCTGCTGCCCAACAAATTCTGCAGACAGACCCTGCGCTGAGCGAGCATCCTGTGTTGGACGAGCTGCTCAAGGAACAGCAACGTCGCTTGTCCGGCGGTACTCCATTGAACTGATGCGTCCTTGGTCGTGCATTCCCATCAACGAGAGCAACGAGGAACTCCGCTCTTTACCGCATGAGTTTTTGCGGCTGGAACCCCATCCCTATGCGAGTGCCGGAGCTCCCTACGGTGCTGATGTGGATCCGTTCCGCTTGCGTTCTGGCGTTGTGGAGCGACTGTGCTCTGCTCAGCATCTGCTGATTCAACGGGAGCCATCACTTCGCTTGGCAATTTTTGATGCTTGGCGCCCCATTGCCGTTCAAGCCTTCATGGTGGAGTTCACGACAACAGCCCTTTGCCAGGAGCGGGGGATTAATCGTGACGATCCGAACCAGCGATCTGCGGTTGAAGCGGTGGTCCGTGATGTCGGTCGCTTTTGGGCTCCACCAAGTCGCAATCCAGCCATGCCACCTCCCCACAGCACCGGTGGAGCTGTGGATCTCACTCTTGCGAGTGGCGACAACGGTTGCCCCTTGGATATGGGCGGTGCCATTGATGAAATTGGTGCTGTGTCAGAGCCAGATCACTTCGCCACGGCGTCATTGGCCGATCAGCAAATCTTCCATAAACGTCGGTGTCTGCTTCGAGATGTGATGGCAGCTGCTGGGTTTGAGCAGCATCCCAATGAGTGGTGGCATTACAGCCATGGTGATCAGCTGTGGGCTTGGCGATCAGGGGCCTCCACCGCGATCTATGCAGAGGCTCCAATCAGGTCTGCGACGGCTTGATCGCCGATTTTGCCGATGTGATCGCCGAAACTGCGGCGTCCACCGGCCTGTTTCCAACTCAAGAGCAAGGGCTCCAGGGTGGTTTCGAGATCTGCCAGTGGCATCTTTTCGAGGTAGGGCTTGCCCAGACGTTGCAGGTTTGGCGTTCCGCCAAGCCACAGTTGGTATTGGTTGAGCCCATTGCCGACGAGTCCAAGTTCTGCCATGTACGGCCTTGCACAGCCATTTGGACAACCTGTCATTCGAACCAACAACGATTTTTCGATGTCGAGCCGCCTGAGTTGGGCATCCAAACGATCGAGTACATCGGGAAGAATCCGTTCCGACTCGGTGATGGCCAGACCGCAAGTCGGTAGAGCCGGACAAGCAATGGCATGTCGGGCTAGTGGTGATGGGGCATCTGGCACCTCAAAACCAAGGGCTGCTAAGTCAGCCCGGATCGCTGCTCGTTGAGCGGTTCCGATGTTGCAAAGCAGCAGGTCTTGATTGGCGGTTAATCGAATTTCCAGTTGATAGGTTTCAACAATCCGGCGCAGTCCTTGCTTCAGCTCGCCATTTAAGCGACCGCACAGCAGCGGTAGGCCGACGAACCAAAGTCCAGCCTTTTGGCGGTGCCAGCCGAGGTAATCGAGCAACTTTGCTTTCGGCTCGTTGCGCAAACCTTTGAGGTTTCCTTTGAAATAGTTGCTCGTCAGGGTTGTGCGGAACCACTGAATTCCCTTGTCGTGGATGAGATATTTCATCCGGGCGTGTTTGCGGACCTCCCGGTCTCCGTGATCACGCTGTAAAGCAAGAATCGCTTGAACGACGTCAAGAACATCGCCAGCTTCCACATAGCCAAGGGGATCGGCGGTTCTTGCGAACGTCTCTTCTTTGTTATGTGTGCGGCCCATCCCGCCGCCCACGTAGACGTTGCAACCTCGGAGCTGCCCCGATGGATCTGTAAACACCACCAATCCAATGTCTTGGGTGAGGAGATCGACCGAGTTGTCACCTGGAACCGTGACTGCAACCTTGAATTTTCGTGGCAGATAAGTGTCGCCGTAGAGCGGTTCATCAGAGCTGCCCGAAAACAGGCCTGGCTCCGATTGCCGCTGTCTGGCTTTGCGGACGTCCGTACTCGGTTTGAACCGATAGCTCAGGTCGCCATCCACCCAGAGATCGAGGTAAGAGCCCTCGGCGGCTTCCGGACTGAGCAGATCGGCGATGTCGTCCGCCAAACGTCGGGCAATGGGGTAGCCCCCTTTCTCAAATGGGGCTGGGGGTGCCATCACATTGCGGTTGATATCCCCGCAAGCGGCAAGGGTGGAGCCAAGGTTGCGAACGATGGTTCCGATGACCTCTTTCAAATCTGCCTTGGCAATGCCATGCATCTGAAAGGCTTGTCGTGTCGTCGCTCTCAGCGATCCGTCTCCAAGACGGTTGGAAAGGTCATCGAGGGCTAGGAACAACTGGGCAGGAATGCGTCCACCTGGACTGCGCAGGCGCAGCATCATTTGCCAGCTGCGGACCTTGTCGGTTTTGCGAAGTTCGCGGTGGTGCTGCTGATAGCTGCCGTGGAATTTCAGCAGCTGAACGGCATCTTCACTGAAGCGGATCTCCTCATTGGCGAGTTCAGTGAGCAAGGGCTCGCGCAAATGATTGCTATCGAGCTTCCGCTGCTCCGCCTTGGGGAGTCCCTTGTTTTCGCTGTCCGCCACTGGCACCGCGCGTCCGCTCACCCGTAATTGGAGTACTTAAGTCGAAGCTAGCGAAACGGCTTCCAATACAGTCGCCATCGGCTTGATCAGTGGCGTGACGACAACGTTTCTTCTTGAGATTGGGACTGAGGAACTTCCCGCTGATTTTGCATCTCAGGCGCTTGCTCAGCTTGAGCAGCTTGTGCGCCGGGATTTGAAGGACGCACGGCTCACCCATGGTGCCGTCACCGTCACTGGGACACCGCGACGCCTGGTGGTGTCTGTGGACGATCTGGATGAAGAACAAAAGGAACTTCGGGAAGATCGCAAGGGTCCACCGGTGGCCCAGGCGCTGAAAGATGGTGTTCCTGGTCCGGCTGCGATCGGCTTTGCCAAGCGCTGCGGTGTCGACCCCTCAGACCTGGTCGAGCGTGAGACCCCAAAGGGCCCCTGTTTGTTCGCGACGGTGCTCACACCCGGCTGCACCAGCGCTTCATTGCTCCCTGCGCTCATCCTGAGTTGGATCGATGCTCTACAGGGACGCCGCTTCATGCGTTGGGGCACCGGTGCCCAGCGCTTCAGCCGACCGATCCGTTGGTTGGTCGCCCTGCTGGGTGACGCTGTGATTCCTGTCGAACAGGCCGGTTCGGACCCGGTGGTGCGAAGCGATCGCTACAGCCGCGGCCATCGTCTTCATGGTGACCAGCCTGTAGAGATCAAAAATGCATCCAGTTTTGCCGAGGTGCTTGCCGCCCAGGGGGTTCTGGTTGACCGCGCAGCCCGAGCAGCCCTGATCCGACGCAGCATCGACGAGGCTGCAGTCGCTGCTGAGGGTGTTCCCAATTGTCCTGACAGCCTCTTCGACGAACTGGTTGATCTTGTGGAAGATCCCCACGTTCTCAAAGGTCGGATTGCTGATCGTTTTCTTGCACTCCCTCCAGAGGTGATCAGCACGGTGATGCAATCGCATCAGCGTTATGTCCCCTTGGATCGACCTGACGTCGAGCTTGATCCCTTGCGGCTGTCGGCGGACGCGGTGCTTTGTCCAGAGTTCTTGCTGGTGAGCAATGGGCTTCGCTCTGCCTCAGACACAATTGTTCGGGGCAATGAACGCGTTCTTACGGCTCGTCTTGCCGATGCAGAGTTCTTTTTGGGTGTGGATCGGCGCCAGTCCAGTGCAGAGCGACGGGAGTCTTTAGCTCGTGTCACCTTTGCTGAGGGCCTTGGCAGCCTGCGTGATCGTTCCGATCGGATTGAACGGATTGCCTCCGTTTTGCTGGACCATCTCTCCTTGAAGGATCAGGTCGCGACGGCAGCCCGTCGAGCGGCTCAGCTTTGCAAACACGATCTGGTGAGTCAGATGGTGGGCGAGTTCCCTGAACTCCAAGGACTGATGGGCGGGAAGTATCTGTTGGAGGAAGGCGAGTCGCGGGATGTTGCCGTCGCTGTCGTTGAGCACTACTACCCCCGAGGTGCTGGGGATGCTTTGCCTGGTTCAGATGCCGGCGCTGTTGTGGCTTTGGCGGAGCGGCTGGAACTTTTGCTGAGCATTTATACCAAGGGAGAGCGCCCCAGTGGCTCTTCGGACCCCTATGCGTTGCGCCGAGCTGGCAATGGTTTGCTGTTGATTCTCTGGGAGCGAGGCTGGCGCCTCAATCTTGAGGCACTGCTTGATGTCTTAGCCCCGATTTGGTGCGACACCTTGTCCTCGTTCGGTTGCGATCCGAACGCTCTGAAGGCGGATCTCATTCAGCTCTTGCGCCAGAGAGTTGTGTCTCAACTCGAGGATGAGGGCCATCCTGCTGATCTTGTTCAGGCGGTTGCTGGAGACGGCGTGTCCGATGAGCAGCTCCTCAGTGATCCCCTCGATGTTCGTGAACGGATTCAGCTGCTGACCGCCTTGCGTGAGCAGCAACGGCTTGCTGCTGTTCAAGCCGTCGTTCAACGGGCCGCCCGTCTGGCTGAAAAGGGCGACTTGGCTTTGTCTTGCCTCGATCCTGCGACCGTGATCGATCCCAAGCGTTTTGAATCCTCGAGCGAAGCAGCCATGCTCGCAGTGATCGAACGCCTCCATCCGCTTGCCGCAGGTCGTGATTACAAGGCACTGGCGGATGCACTGGTCGAGGCCACGCCCGCTCTTGAAGCGTTCTTCGACGGTGATGAGTCTGTGATGGTGATGGCTGACGATCCTCAGCTGCGGAACAACCGCCTCAACCTTTTGGGTGTTCTGCGAAATCAGGCGTCTCAACTCGCCCGTTTCGAACTGATTCAGTCCTGAGGTCATGCTGTCTGGCTTGGCTACCTCAGGTCAGACAGGTTTTTCAGAATGACGAATTCTTCAGATCAGACCAAGGCGTCATCCCCAACGTCGCAGCCACCAGTAGTGATTAAGCAGGGAGGCAATGGCCTCGGATTGGTTCTTGCGGCGTTGATTCTTGCTGGAGCCGTCGTGTACAGCATCAATGTCTGGTCCACCACGCGCAAGGAGACTGCCCCTGGAGTGAAGCTTCAGCAAGGGCTTGAAAAGGTTCGAGACGCGGCACAAAAAAAGCTGGAATCAGCTCAGTGATTCCAGCTCGATACGTTGGGTGAAATCAGTGTGGGCTGTTTAGCCCACTTCTGCTGTTTCCTTGTTTTGGCTCTTGGCCTTGATGGCTTGGGAGGCTTCGTCAGCCAAGAAATCACCGTCTGAGCGACCGACGGCTGAGGGGACTGGACCGTACTTGGATGGAGCTAGAGCTTCACCACGCAACAGGCTGCCAAAGGTGCGCATGGTCAGCTTGATCTGCTGCCAGGGGTTCATCATCACCACGCGTTTGTACAGGTAGCTGTCAAACGTCAGTTTCTGGACGTCTTTGTCGTCGCACATTTCGACAAAGGCTTCCCGAGCTGCGTCGTTGCGGTAGAAAATCCGCTGCAGAATGTCCAATACGGCGTACGTGGCGCCGTACTTGCGATCCCAACGCTTCAGGTAGGTCGATTTAATCTCTCGCTCGCTGGGGATTTTGGCTCCGTTGTTCGTGATTTCGACGATGGCCTCAGCGCACATCCGCCCACTTTTCGCTGCGAAGTAAATCCCTTCGCCGGAACTTTTGGTGACATACCCAGCGGCATCGCCGACGAGTGCCATTCGGCCAACGACTCGACGTGGCCTTGGATGTTCAGGAATGGGGTGGGCTTCAACCTTGATTACTTCGCCCTTAAACAGACGCTTACTGGCCCGCTCGCGGATGCCTTTTTGCAGACCTTTGATCAGGCTCTGGTTTTGCTGCATGGTTCCCGTTCCAACCGCAACGTGGTCGTATTTGGGGAAGACCCAGGCGTAGAAATCAGGGGAAACATCCGTGCCGACATACATCTCGGCCAGATCTTCGTAGTAGCTCATCTCTTCCGGTGGAATCTTGATTCGCTCCTGGAAGGCAATCGCCACGTTGTAGTCACCGGCATCCATCGCTTTGGCGACACGGGAGTTGGCTCCGTCGGCGCCAATGATCAGATCAACTTCGAGTGTCTTGGCCTCTCCTGTTGGTCCGCCGCCGCTGTAGTCGGCGTAGTGGAGGGTGTAGGGCCCTTGTCTGTTGTTTCCTGTATCGATCTTCTGGACCAGGCCATTCACCAGAGTGGTCCCGAGGTCGGCGGCTCGGTTGCGGAGAAAAGCATCGAAGACTTCGCGCCGGCACATGCCGATGTAGGCGTTGTCGTCGTATCCGAGCGGATCCAGGCGAATGTCGACTTCGCGGTTGGAAGGCGAAATCATCTTCATGTTTCGCACCTTCCGATCGATGATGTCGTCCGGTAGGTCGAATTCCTCAACCATGCACAGAGGAATTGCACCCCCACAGGGCTTGGCGTTGTCGAGTTTGCGCTCAAAAAGCCAGGTTTGAATGCCTGCTTTGGCAAGCACTTCTGCTGCACAAGCACCACTGGGGCCGCCGCCCACTACCGCAACACGCAACATCTCAGCCCATCTCCGCTGGATTGTTCTCAAAAACTACCACTGCAACTGGGCTTTGCGTGGCTTGGACTGGCCCCCGCCCTTACGATCGAAACATCACGCATCAGCGTTGTGCCACGAGGAGCATCTGCACGACGTCAATTGCGCGATGACATTCCCGTTGCTCGCCGCTCTGTACCGTCCCGACGGAGAGCAAAAGGGGTTGGTCTTCGTCTTTTTGTTGCGTCCCTGTTGGTTTGTTCAGGGGCCGTTTTAACGGTCGTTTTCGTCCTTGATCAAACCTCCCAGCGTGCCCAACAGCCAGAGGTGCAGGAACGAGGGTTGCCAAGCCGTCCCTCGTCGGATGGGCGTTTGCTGGGGCACTTTCCTTATCTCCAGGCCGATCGCTCGGAACTGATCACCTTTTCCCCCGGCATACAACTTCATGTCGATGCGGCCGAGGCTCTTGCAGCGATGCGTCAAGCCGCTGCAGCAGATGGTGTCGATCTGCGTTTGCTCAGCGGATTTCGTTCCATCGACCTCCAGGAGTCGATTTTCTTTGATGTGGCATCTGAGCGGAATCAGACTGCGGAAGAGCGCGCAAGAGTTTCAGCACCACCGGGCTATTCCGAGCACAGCACTGGCTATGCCATTGACCTAGGTGATGGGGATGCTCCAGAAACCAATTTGTCTGTGAGTTTTGAGGACACTTGGTCCTTCCGTTGGCTTCAAGACCATGCGGCTCGTTATCACTTTGTGCTGTCTTTCCCGTATGGAAACCGTCAGGGGGTGAGCTATGAACCCTGGCATTGGCGTTTCGAGGGAACTGCCGATGCTCTCCGCCTCTTCGAATCGGCACGACGCTTTACACGAAATCCGCTGTGAGCAAGCCTGAACTCTTGGCCCCAGCTGGTGACTGGGCAGCACTGAAGGCTGCAGTCTCCAGTGGTGCCGATGCCGTGTATTTCGGGGTCGATGCATTCAACGCACGCCAGCGTGCCGAGAACTTCCGCATCGATGATCTTGATCACGTCATGGCTTGGCTGCATGACCGAGGTGTCAAAGGGTTCCTGACGTTCAACGTGCTGGTGTTCAGCGATGAGCTTCAGCACGCTGCAGACCTTTTATTGGCAGCGAATCAGGCCGGGGTTGATGCCGTCATCGTTCAAGACGTTGGCCTTTGTGGCCTGGCTCGCGTTCTTGTACCCGGGCTCGTGATCCATGGCTCCACCCAGATGTCGATCACGAGTGCTGCAGGGGTCGCTCAGGCTGCGGCACTTGGCTGCCAGAGGGTTGTTCTTGCCCGTGAGCTGTCTTTGGCTGATTTCGAACGGTTAGGCGTTCAACTCCAGCAGCGCCACCTTGCAATGCCTTTAGAAGTATTTGTGCATGGTGCCCTGTGTGTTGCGTATTCCGGTCAGTGTTTAACCAGCGAATCGTTGGGTCAGCGCAGTGCCAACCGTGGCGAGTGCGCTCAGGCCTGCCGGCTTCCCTATGAATTGATCGTCGATGGGCAATCCCTTCCGCTGGACGATCAGCGTTATTTGCTGTCTCCACAAGATCTAGCTGCCTGGGATTTACTTCCTGAACTGGAACGGTTGGGCATCGCGAGCTTGAAGGTTGAGGGTCGTCTTAAGGACTCCACTTACGTGGCCGCAGTCACCGATGCTTACCGCCGCCAGCTTGATCGTGACGATGACGAACCGCTGAACGTCAAGGCAGAGAGGCGACAGATGGAACTGGCCTTTTCCCGTGGCTTGTCCCATGGCTGGCTGGATGGGGTGAACCATCGGCGGTTGGTTCATGGCCGTTGGAGTAAGAAACGTGGCCCTTTGATTGGGCGTCTACTTCGTGTTGAGTCCGGTGGATGGTTGCAGCTCAGAACTCAGGAACCCCTTCGCAATGGCCAGGGGTTGGTGCTGGAGATGGTGTCGTCTGATCCTTTGCGGCCACCCCAGGAGATCGGGGGTCGGATCATGTCCTGTGAATCCCTGGGCAGGGACAGGGTTCGTTTGCGCCTGGGCCCAGGCCGATGCCATGTCGCTGAGCTCACGCCGGGAGCATCCGTTTGGCTGACGAGTGATCCTTCTTGGTCTCAACACTGGCAGAAGCAGGCCAGACGAGAGGTTCCTACTCAGGACCAAAGTCTTCACCTGAAGGTCAGTGGAGTTCAAGGCGAGCCCTTGCATCTCGAACTGCTGGCCCCCCGCCTTGTGAATGGCGACCCGATGGTGGTTCAGAGTTCGATGCCTGTGCAGCCTGCGAGCCAGCGCCCTTTGGATCAAGCTCGGCTTGAAGACCAACTTGGACGACTAGGAGGCACGGGATGGACGCTTGGGTCGCTGAAGCTAGAGCTCTGTTCCGATGCATTTGTTCCCGTTGCGGAACTGAATCGCATGCGTCGGTCGTTGCTTGAACAAATGACGGCCTCTGGCCTTGCAGCCAAATCAGACCCGGATCAAGCGAATGCAGGGCCAGCGACAGACATTGCGCTGCATCCCACGGCAGCGTTGGAGCCATTGCTTCAACGGGCAGCGGAGCGGTCACCACACTCCTCGCTTCAGTCCCCAGAGTTGATTGTTCTTGTTCGAAGCCTTGAGCAACTTCAAGCACTCACCACGCTCACGGCTACTGACGCACCAATCTCTGCCGTGATTGCTGATTTGGAGCAACCAAGGGAGTGTCGCGAGGCTGTGAGCATCGGCCGCGGAATTTGGCAGGACGGGATTTGGTTGGCCGGTGCACGGATTACGCGTCCCAACGAACGCTGGACCCTGGCACCTCTGATTCAGGCCAGACCGGATGGTTATCTCGTGCGGAATGCCGATCAGCTGGAGGCGCTGACGCCTCTGGCTCCCTGTGTCGGTGATTTCTCACTGAACACTGCCAATCCTTTGAGCGTCGACTGGTACCGACGGTTTTGGGGGTTGAAGCGGATCACAGCCAGTTATGACTTGAATCTGCAGCAATTGCTCGCACTCGTTGAAGGTGTCGATCCCTCGGTTCTTGAGGTGACCTTGCATCAGCACATGCCGTTGTTTCACATGGAGCACTGCTTGTTCTGTGCCTTTCTGTCCGACGGAAAAGACCACACAGATTGTGGACGTCCTTGTGAACAGCACACCGTCACATTGAGGGACCGCAGTGGGGTTGAACATCCTTTGCGTGCGGATTTGGGTTGCCGCAACACCTTGTTCAACGGAACAGCGCAATCAGGCGTTGAGGCCTTTCCCTCCTTGATGCAGGCCGGGGTTCGTCATTTCCGACTGGAACTCCTCGACGAAGATGCGACGGCGACAGTGCGTCGAGTTCGTCTTTACGGCGATGTTTTGGCTGGACGTTTGCCGTCCCGTGAGGTTTGGAAGCGTGAACAGATCAACCATCAACTGGGCGTGACACGGGGGAGCATGCGTGTCAAGGGCCCGGAACGAACCAGTCGAATCTCACGTTGAGATAGCCTGTGTCACTGCGCCTCTGGCGTCTTTAACAATTCCTAACGACACGACCGCATGAGCGCCCAGCAAAAGGCGATTCGCAACATCGCGATCATCGCTCACGTTGACCATGGCAAAACGACCTTGGTCGATGCCTTGCTGGCGCAATCGGGAATTTTCCGCGACAACGAAGCGGTTCCGACCTGTGTGCTGGATTCCAACGATTTGGAGCGGGAACGTGGCATCACGATCCTGTCCAAGAACACAGCGGTCACCTACAACGACACCCGTATCAACATCGTCGATACGCCAGGTCACGCTGACTTCGGCGGAGAAGTCGAACGGGTGCTCGGCATGGTGGATGGATGCCTTCTCATCGTTGACGCGAATGAGGGGCCGATGCCTCAGACGCGTTTTGTATTGAAGAAAGCCCTCGAGCAGGGATTACGTCCGATTATTTTTGTAAACAAGATCGATCGGGCTCGTGTCGATCCAGAAACTGCCGTCGACAAAGTTCTCGATCTGTTTATTGAGCTCGGGGCCGACGACGACCAGTGCGACTTCCCCTATCTGTTCGGTAGTGGTCTTGGTGGCTTTGCCAAGCCAGACATGAAAACGGATAGCGACAACATGCGCCCGTTGTTTGATGCAATTTTGCGCCATGTCCCGCCCCCGGTTGGTGATGCCGATAAGCCTCTTCAACTTCAAATCACAACACTTGATTATTCCGACTTCCTGGGTCGCATTATCATCGGACGTGTACACAATGGTGTGATTAAGCAGGGGCAGAATGCATCCCTAATTAAGGACAACGGTACGATCAAAAAAGGTCGGATCAGCAAGTTGCTTGGTTTTGAAGGCCTGCAGCGTGTCGAAATCGAACAAGCAACAGCCGGTGATTTGGTTGCGGTGGCTGGTTTTGATGATGTGAATATCGGCGAGACGATTGCCTGCCCTGATGAACCCACGGCACTGCCCTTGATCAAGGTGGATGAACCCACCCTTCAGATGACGTTTGTGGTGAACGATTCACCGTTCGCCGGTAAAGAAGGCAAGTTCGTGACCAGCCGTCAGGTTCGGGATCGTCTTGAGCGTGAGTTGCTCACCAACGTGGCTCTTCGCGTCGAAGACACCGACTCACCGGATCGTTTCGCTGTCAGCGGTCGAGGTGAGTTGCACCTTGGCATCCTGATTGAAACGATGCGCCGTGAGGGCTATGAGTTCCAGGTTTCACAGCCTCAGGTGATTTTCCGGACCATCGATGGCACTCCTTGTGAGCCGGTCGAGACCTTGGTGATGGATGTTCCCGAACAGGCTGTTGGTGCCTGTATCGAAAAGCTTGGAACCCGTAAGGGTGAAATGCAAAATATGGAAACCGGCCAAGACGGACGGACTCAATTGGAATTCATCGTTCCTTCAAGGGGACTGATTGGTTTCCGCGGTGAATTCATTCGCGCAACGCGCGGCGAAGGAATCATGAGTCATTCCTTCTTCGAATACCGCCCGATGTTGGGTGATTTCGATACCCGTCGAAACGGTGTTTTGATTGCTTTTGAAGAAGGAACAGCAACGTTCTATGCCTTGAAGAATGCAGAAGATCGCGGTCAGTACTTCATCTCCCCTGGCACCAAGGTCTACAAAGGCATGATCATTGGTGAAAATAATCGTCCTCAAGATCTTGAGATCAACGTTTGTAAGTCCAAGCAGCTCACCAACATGAGATCGGCTGGTGCGGAAGAACTGGACACGCTTCAGGCTCCCGTCCAGATGACCCTTGAGCGTGCTCTCGAGTACATCGGTCCTGATGAGATGCTCGAAGTCACACCGGAGTCGATTCGCTTGCGCAAACTGCCTGCCAAGCGGATGGCGAAGCGCTGATGCCCGAGGCGGACCCCCGCTTTCAGCAGGCTGTTGATCTGTTCAATCGTCATGAGTGGTACGCCGCTCATGACGTCTTTGAAGAGATCTGGCATGAAACCTCCGATCCCGAACGTCGGACTTTGCAAGGAATTCTGCAGGTGGCAGTTGCTCAGCTACACCTCCAACGAGGCAACACCAGGGGTGCAACGATTTTGTTTGGAGAGGCCATGGGTCGGTTGAAAAGGCCTGGGACCCCAGACTTTGGTCTTGATCTTGAATCGCTGTGTACGTGTGTTTCAGAGCGTCTACGCCTGCTGCAGCTGGATCAAGATCCCGAGACTTGCACTGTCCCATCTCTCCGTCTCAGGTCTTGAGACGGAGGTATCGTCATCGAACGTACATTTTTTACGGTCTTTTGGCTTGTCGGCGCTGTTTGCTCGGTTTGGTTGCAGTCGGGGCCGTTTTGACCGCTGCTGTGACAACAGGATTGAGTGCAGCTCGGGCTCAAACCGGTTTGGTAACCATTGAATCCGACCAGCAACTCGCTGATAACAACAGTGGAGTTGTGACAGCTCTGGGAAACGTGCGCTTGATTCACCCTGAGCGTGGGGTGGTCGCCACCAGCCGTCAGGCCCAATACTTCACGAAGGAAGACCGCATTGTTCTGAGCGGTGATGTGGATGTGTCTCAAACTGATGGCACCTCGATCCGTGCTGAACGGCTGACGTTTTTGTTGAGTCAAGATCGTGCAATCGCACAGCCTGCTGAGGGAGCTCAGGTTGTGAGCCAGTGGGTGCTGCAGCAGCAGTCTGAATCCGAGATTGAGGTTGAGGCTCAATGAGCCTGTCCCTGGAAACGGTTTCCATTGCCATTGGAGGTCGACAGCTTGTTGATGCGGTTGATCTCAATCTCAGCCCAGGAGAAGTCGTGGGCTTGCTTGGCCCCAACGGCGCCGGCAAAACCACCACGTTCAATCTCGTGATTGGCCTTCTCCGTCCGGATCTCGGTGTGGTTCGACTGAATGGCATAGAAGTCACGGAACGAACGATGCCGGAACGGGCGCGTCTCGGTATTGGTTATTTGCCCCAAGAACCCAGTGTGTTCCGTCAGTTAACGGTGCGCCAAAATTTAGATTTAGCTCTCGATCAGACCACCCTCAGCTCTCAACAACGAAGGGATCGTCGTGATGAGTTGGTCGACGAGTTTCACCTCTCTGCCTTCGTTGATCGATACGGCTATCAACTCTCCGGCGGAGAGCGTCGCCGCTGTGAAGTGGCTAGGGCCTTGGCTGTTGGTCAACAGGGTCCGATGTTTCTCCTGCTTGATGAGCCTTTTGCTGGGGTCGATCCTCTTGCCGTTGCTGATTTGCAGCAGTTAATTCAATCCCTACGTCAGAAGGGGATGGGGATTTTGATTACCGATCACAATGTTCGAGAAACATTGGCAATTACAGATCGGGCCTACATCCTCAACGATGGAGCCATTTTGGCCAGTGGCCAATCCAATGCGGTTGCTAGTGACCCTCTGGTTCGTCGTCATTACCTTGGGGAGGGGTTTCACTTGTGATGATATTTCGATCTTGGTTACGTCGAATACCTCTTCTGGATCGTTGGTTATTGCGTGAAATTGTTCCGCCCTTGTTGTTTGCTGTGGCGGCTTTTACGGTTCTCGGTCTTTCAATCGGGGTGATGTTTGAGCTGGCTCGCCAGATGGTTGATGGCATGCCCGCGTTGATTGCCCTTCAACTTCTCCTCCTTAATACACCGCGTTTTCTTGTTTTATCACTGCCAATGGCGACGTTGTTCGCCACCCTTTTGGCGTACAGCAAACTTTCGGCTAACAGTGAACTCACAGCACTGCGCAGCCTTGGCGTCTCCACAGTCAGATTGGTGGTGCCAGCCATTGTGCTTTCAGCGCTGCTGACAGCTCTGACATTGCTGTTCAATGACGTCATCGTTCCTCACGCCAATACCCAGGCAGAAATTGCGTTGCAAAGAGGGATCGGACGTGCCATCGCCACCGAACAAGGAGAAGACATTACTTTCACCAATTTCGGCCGGATTCAGGGAACTGCTGCTCAAAAAAGCAGTCGCGGCTTGAAGCAGTTGTTTTATTCCCGTCGTTTTGAAAATGGTGAAATGCTCGATGTCACAGTCCTGGATTTTTCACGGGCTGGATATCGTCAGATGTTGGTTGCTGATAAGGCCATTTGGGATCCAGATGAAGCCAAGTGGGAATTTATTGACGGCATTTCACTCACGCTCAACCCCAATGGCAGTACCACGCGTCTCACTTTTGATCGTCAGTTTTACCCGCTCAGCTCTGGACCGCTTCAGGTGGCCAAAATTCCTGATGACGCCAACAACATGACAGTTGCTCAGGCGCGGATGGCTGAACGGATTGAGGCTGAGGCTGGAAATACCAAAGCTGCTCGCAAGCTGCGCGTGCGGATCCAAGAAAAATTCACGTTCCCGATGGCTTGCGTTGTCTTTGGTCTGATTGGCAGCAGCCTAGGAGCTAGACCCGGTTCACGAACCAGCCGTAGCCAGGGGTTTGGGATCAGCATTCTCCTCATCCTGGGGTATTACGCCTTAAGCGTCAGTTTCAGCTCTTTTGGTGTGAGTGGTGTGTTAACGCCTTTCCTCGCAGCATGGCTACCGGTAGCGATCTCTGTCGCTGCCGGTGGAGTGTTGCTTCGTCAGTCCAGTTGCTGACCAGAAACGTCAGAATTGCTCTCTAGTGGAATGGCCGTCCCCGATTTGTTAAACACTCCATTTGAGCTTGTCACTGGGCTGGGTTTTTCAGCATTTGTGCTGCTGCTATTGGCGTTGCCAATTGGGTTTTGGGCTGTTTCCAGTTCGAAGTCGTCCCCTGTGGTTCGATTGCTTGTTGCAGCAGCGAATCTTCTCCTCACGGCACAGCTTGTATTGCGTTGGTGGCAGTCCGGCCATTTTCCGATCAGCAACTTGTACGAATCACTGTGCTTTCTCGCCTGGGCTTGCACGTTGACTCAGCTGTTGGTTGAACGCAGTTGGTCATCGCCGATTGTGATGGCAGCAGCCACTCCGATGGGCTTGGGTTGCATTGCTTTCGCGAGTTTTGCATTGCCAGATCAACTGCAGGAGGCTGCTCCATTGGTTCCAGCACTACGTTCCAGCTGGTTGGTGATGCACGTCAGCGTGATCATGGTCAGTTACGCCGCGTTGTTGGTTGGCTCATTGCTGTCATTGGCCGTTTTATTGACCGATCGAGGGGATGCTTTGGAATTACGGAGTAGCTCAATCGGAAGTGGTGGTTATCGCAAAGCTCAGGTTGCTTCGAGTGGCGACGTTCTCCAACTTCACTCCATAGAACTCACAACCAGCGAACAAGCCGATAACCTCAGCTATCGGACCATTACGGTCGGTTTCCTTCTCCTAACTGTTGGGATTATCAGCGGTGCCGTTTGGGCTAACGAAGCCTGGGGTAGTTGGTGGAGCTGGGACCCGAAGGAAACGTGGGCTTTGATTTGTTGGCTTGTCTATGCGGCTTATCTACATACCAGACTCAGCCGTGGGTGGCAGGGACGTCGTCCTGCACTGGTTGCAGTTGCTGGTCTTGTAGTGATCGCTGTTTGCTATATCGGAGTCAATCTGCTTGGGATTGGCCTTCATAGTTATGGATGGTTTCTTAGTTGACAGGCTGTTTTTAAAAGGTATTTATAGAGAAGAATAGGTTTTCTAAACTTATCGGGTATAAGATCATCTCAGGCGACGCGATTGCTGGTTTTGTAACTTTGCTTTCTAAGCATAAAGCTTATAAATAAAATTCCTATTTTGTGTTGAAGTGTAGAGAAAATGCGATGCAGTCTACCGATTGATGTAAATGAAACTATTTCGGCAACGAATCAATGATTGGACAATACTTATTGGCGACTGCTTGTGCTGTGGGGTCGTCTTGAACACCCATCCATCCCTTATTGCCAAAGCCGCTAAAGTCGCCTTTTCTGTCAAAAGTCATGTCTTTGCAATCCAATTGATATCTAAAGTTTCGATTCTCTGTTCCGCCTGGCGTTCCTGGCGTATAGCTCGGCGCTACATATCCAACAGTCTTACAGTTAGTCGTCCCGCCGTATCCATGGGGATTGACATATGTATTGCATACTTGTCGGCCAGGCGAGCCTGGATTGTAATATCCAGATGACCCTGAATATACATTGTTTGTTCTACCAATGAATGTAATGTATCTTCCGTATGAACCTCTAATTTTCAACTGTTTGATCGATCTCTCTTTGTAATTGTAATCCGATGGAGTGTCGACATTGACTGTGCCTGTTGCCGTCCCTTTTTCATTTCCTGTGCCTGAATGGAATTCCATGCAGCCTTTGTAGTCTGCAGCATTTAGGCATTGATCTTCATTGGACCTACTCGCTGACTGCTCAGAATTAGCCTCTGCAATAGTACTTTGATTTTGCGCAAAGGCGTGATCTGTTTGAAATAAGACAGATGTGACCATTAGTCCCGAAGCAAAAGTCGTCATCTGTTTTCTTGCCATGTTATGCATTGACTTGCATTGAGTAGTGTAATTGCTAAGTAACATCTCGACCTGAATCGATGGCTTGTTTATTGTCTCATGCCTTTCAGCTTCACGCATCCATGAATTGAATAGGATGCGTTTTG
>NZED01000052.1 GCA_002690325.1 Synechococcus sp. ARS1019 | reverse complement strand
CCGTCGATCTGAATCCGATCTGGGACCGTAGTTCAACCGGTTAGAGCACCGCCCTGTCACGGCGGAAGTTGCGGGTTCGAATCCCGTCGGTCCCGTTCCAACCCCCAAGCCACTCCATGGTGCGTGTTCGTCTGGCCCCGAGCCCAACGGGCACTCTGCATATTGGAACAGCGAGGACAGCTGTTTTCAACTGGTTGTACGCCCGCTACCAGAAGGGGACATTCCTCCTAAGGATTGAAGACACCGATAAGGAACGATCCAAACCGGAATTCACCGCCAACATTCTCGAGGGCCTGTCTTGGCTTGGGATTGATTGGGATGAAGATCCGCTCATCCAGAGCGAACGCATTGAGGAGCATCGATCAGCGATCCAAACGCTTCTCGAACGCGGGCTGGCCTATCGCTGCTACGCCAGCGAAGACGAGCTAACCAGCATGCGCGATAACCAGAAGGCTGCAAACCAAGCTCCCCGCTACGACAACCGCCATCGCAATTTGACTCCAGAGCAGGAGTCGGCCTTCCAAGCTGAAGGTCGCGAAGCCGTCGTTCGCTTCCGCATCGATGACGACGCCTGCATCCAGTGGAAAGATCTCGTCAGGGGGGCCATGCAATGGCGCGGCGCAGACCTCGGGGGTGACATGGTGATCGCCCGGCGTGCTCCGGCCGACCAAATCGGAGATCCCCTCTACAACCTTGTTGTGGTGGTTGATGACGCTGCGATGGAGATCACCCATGTAATCCGTGGAGAAGATCACATCGCGAACACAGCCAAACAACTTCTCCTCTACGAAGCCCTCGGTCTGCCCCAACCGGTCTTCGCCCACGCCCCATTAATTCTGAATGCGGATGGCCGAAAATTGTCCAAACGGGATGGAGTCACATCCATTAATGACTTCCGCGAACTGGGATACACCGCTGAAGCCATTGCGAATTACATGACCTTGCTTGGCTGGTCTGTCCCAGAGGGGATGGACGAACGATTCACGCTTAAGCAGGCGGCAGAGGTGTTCAGCTTCGATCGTGTCAACAAGGCCGGAGCACGCTTCGACTGGGACAAGCTGAATTGGCTGAACGCTCAAGTTCTCCACGATTGGACCACGCCACAACTCAAAGAAGCCCTTGAACCCCTTTGGCTGGCGCAATCATGGAGCCTTCCCGACGATCCAAGCTGGATCGACGATCTTTGCCAGTTGCTAGGACCGTCGCTCACCTTGATCCAAGACGGGGTTGAACAGGCCCGACCTTTTTTTACGGAACCTCCCCTGGAAGCCGATGGCGAGCAACAACTCAATCAAGACGGTGCCAAAGCTGCACTGAGCGCCCTTCTAGGGGGGTTGGAGCAGAGCCCATGGGATGGAGCAGATCCAGCTCAGGCCCAGGCTTATCTCGGTGCTGCCGCGAAAAGTGCCGGAGTCAAAAAAGGAGTGATCATGAAATCCCTTCGTGCGGCACTTCTCGGCAAGCTGCAAGGCCCGGATTTGATCACCACCTGGTCGTTACTGGCCCGACTCGGAGACGATCGTGCGCGAATCAAGCGCTGCCTCAGCTGAACTCTCCTCCTGATCAGACTCGTCTTCAGCGACCAATCCCAACGCACGCGCTAGCGGTTGAGCGGTGAGTCCCTGAAGGCCAACCGTCATCAGGATGGTGAGGAAAACCAAGCCCTGCAGACGACCAGCACCAAGGATGCCGGCCTGCTCGAGACGAATCGAGAACAACGATGCTACGGCAGCTGTCACGATCCCCCGCGGTGCCAACCACCCCAGAAAAAGACGTTGCTGAGGTTCCAAAGGAAGACCGACTGTGGCGACACTGACAGCAAACGGACGCGCCACCAGCATCAGCACCAGCACACAGCTGATGCCTCCCCAACCCAGCGGGCTGAGTTCAGCCCATGACACGTCAGCCGCGAGCAGTGGAAACATCATCGTGATCGCCAGCTGAGCCAGTTGCTGAATGAGATCGTCTAGATCCTCAGCCTGACTGGAGGGGCGACGACCCACCACGAAGCCAGCAGCAACGGAGGCCGGCAGACCGGATTCTGGCAACAACCATTCGCTGATCCCATACATCAAAAACAGCATCCCCAAACTGAGCTGCAACGGCAGCCCATTGCCCTGCTCGGTCTTCACACGACGCAGCAGCTCAGACAACAGCCAGCCGACGCTGGCTCCCATCAGCACACCGCCACCCAAGCGGGATAACAAGCCAACGATCAATTCACGCCAACCGTGCAGATCCCCGAGCACAAGCTCTAATAACAACAACGCCAATACGGCGCCAATGGGCTCGAGCACGAGGCCTTCTGCCTCGAGCACATCTCCCAAGGGAGCCGCCAGGCGGATCTGACGGATCAAAGGGGTGACAACAGTCGGGCCAGTCGCCAGAACGATCGCGCTGTACACAGCAGCGACAGGCCAACTCAACCCAGCCAGGAAATGCGCTGCAATCCAGCCGGCCCCGAGGGAGACCAACAAACGCAGCAACGAAATCCTTAAAACGGTTGCCTTGATGGTGTTGCCGGGCAAGCGAAGGTTGAGCCCGCCATCGAACAGCACCAGGCTGACCAAGAGACCAACGACCGTCCCCAGCCCTTGGCCGAGATCCAGGGGCTCGACGAGCCCGAGGCCTGATCGACCGATCAAGAGACCGGAGATCAACAGCAAAACCACTCCGGGTAGTCCTGACAACGCGGCTAGGAGGCGCGCCGTCGCACCGGCAAAGACCGTGATTCCCCAAAGCAGACCCAGACCCTCAGTCGTCATCGACAGAGGAAAACTGTGGTTCCACGCGAACGCCGATCACTGCCTCAGGACGGACAACGAGATATTCACCTTCAAGATCACTGATCGGCACATTCACAAATCCACCCTGGCCTTCGGCATTGACGATCCCCTGATACCACTGCTGAAACGTTTCCAACTTGGGGAAATTAACCCGTTCGGTCTGACCTCCGAGCAGATGGAGATGCACGGCATAACGACGTGGAGTACGAGACATCAGTACGAATCGGAAACCGGCAGCCTGGTTTCAGGATGACGGATCGTGCAGGACTCTGCCCAGACCAGGGGCACCAAACGTCTGTCCTTGGCGGCATAGAGGGGATGACGTGGCTGGCCACCTCGCGTGAGGCCCAACATCAACGGGCCCCGTTCCTGGGGCAACTCGCTTTGACGGTGATGGCACGGCGCATTCAACAGGTTCTGCACCTGTCGACTGCGATGGAGAAAGGCACCTTTCTCACCCCATCCACACCAAAGATCAATGGAGGCATCCATGGACCACTGGGACGCCCAGTGCCACAACACAGCATTCGCATTAGCGCCGACAGGATCACCGACGACACGCAGGGCTGCCGGATCTGGAGAGATCCGTGCGAACAGATTGAGCACAACGAGGTCACCGAAGCCCCAGCGATCGGCAAAGTCAATCAATCGCCGCAACGTGGGGTCATCGTGACGTGCATTCGCTCGCGACGGGTTGAGCCCAATGAAAATCAAGCGGCGTTTCTGAGGCTCCCACTGACGCCTGAGCCACCAGCGATAGAGGCCATCCGCACTGAAACCAGCGTCAGACCCCGAGATGGGATCGGCAAAGGTTGAGAATTCTCTGACTGGCCTGGCCATCGCCGAAGGGATTCACGGCACGCGACATCGCGTCATAGGCACTCTGATCGGTCAGCAACCGTGAGGCTTCAGCCAAGATGATGCCTGGATCTGTCCCCACAAGCCGAGCGGTTCCGGCATCCACAGCCTCGGGACGTTCAGTAGTTTTACGCAAAACGAGAACTGGCTTACCCAGGGCCGGAGCTTCTTCCTGAAGTCCCCCTGAATCGGTCAACAGCAGGGTGCACCCTTTCATCGCTGCCACCAGCCGGTCATAGTCCAATGGCTCCGTCAAAGTGACCCTGGGGTGATCTCCTAGCAAAGCCTGAAGTGGCTCACGAACCGTCGGATTGCGATGCAGAGGGAGCAGTAACGCGGTGTCGGGGTGACGCTCGAGGATCTGAAGGATGCCGGATGCAATGTCACGCAAGCGATCACCCCAGTTCTCCCGACGGTGGACCGTGGCCAGGATGACGCGCTGACGCTCCCAATCCAATTCCTCAAACGCGAGAGTTGGCGCGGATTCCGCCATTTGGAGCAAGGCATCAATCACGGTGTTGCCCGTGACCGTCACATCCCCGATTACTCCAGACGCCTGAAGATTCGACTCCGCTTTCGCAGTCGGTGCGAAATGGAGACTGGCGATCTGGGAGAGCAATCGACGGTTCGCCTCTTCTGGGAACGGGTCGAACAGATTGTCGGTACGCAATCCAGCTTCGACGTGTCCGACGGGAATCTGCTCATAAAAGGCGGCGAGTCCAGCGGCGAAGGCCGTGGTGGTATCCCCTTGTACGAGCACAAGTCCAGGGGGGTACGCCTGAAACTCGTCTCGTAGACCCTGGAGCGCACCACAGGTGACATGAGTCAAGGTCTGCCGGGGAGCCATCAGCCCCAGATCACAATCCGCCTTGAGGCCAAAGAGGTCCATCACTTGGGCCACCATCTCGCGGTGCTGACCCGTCAACACAACACGGGTTCTTAAAACCTCACACCCCTGAAAGGCTCGGATCACAGGAGCCAGTTTGATCGCCTCAGGTCGCGTCCCCAGAACGATTGTGACGCGCGGCATCTCCGCCATGGTTTCAACGGCTATCCCTAAATCCTACGGACAGAAATCAGGTTCCACTCAAAGAATTTGGCAGCAGAACCTTGCCGATCGCAACGCCGTGACAATGCTGAAGAGGCGCATGCATGGCCGCGGTGAGTGAACCGATTTTTCCCCCGAGCTTTTCTACGAGGCCGCCCAGCAGCGATCAGAGGAAGACACCAACAGCATCACGCCTCCTCGAGAACCAAGCGGAGAAGCCAACCCAACTCGATGGAGCTGGTTCTCCCAGCCTGGAATCGATTGTGCGAACAGCCCATGATGCGGGGCATTCCGATGTTCATCTCGGCGTCGGCGAGACACCACGCTTTCGGGCTCGTGGAGACATTGTCACCACCAGCTGGCCAACAACAACCCTCGCTGTGTTCCGAGGCTGGCTCCAGGAAATCTTGTCTCCCCAACAAATCGATGCCTTTTTTCGGGAAAAGGAATTCGATGGATCCCACGCCTTTTCATTTGTCCGCATCCGGATCAATCTTCTGGATTCTTTTCATGGTCCAGCGATGGTGCTGCGGCTCATCCCTCAGACGATTCTGACGATGGAACAGCTGCAATTACCGGCTGTTCTTCAAGAACTTGCTGCTTATCCCAAAGGCCTCATCCTTGTTACTGGACCAACAGGTTCAGGGAAAAGCACAACCTTGGCTGCGATGATTGACTGGATCAATCAACGGGAAAGTCGACATATTTTAACCATCGAAGATCCAGTTGAATTTGTACACCAAAGCCAGAAATCTCTGATCCGCCATCGTGAGATTGGCCTTCATAGCCTGACGTTTCACAACGCACTGCGTGCTGCACTGAGGGAAGATCCGGATGTCATTCTCGTCGGGGAAATCCGTGATCAGGAAACACTATCAACAGCCCTTGAGGCCTCTCAAACGGGGCATCTTGTGTTTGGAACACTCCATACCAATTCAGCAGTCAAAACGATCGAACGGGTCCTGGGAATGTATTCACCTGACCAGCAAGACAGTGTGCGGCGCTCGCTCTCAGAATCGTTGCTGGGGGTCATCGCCCAAGGCCTCATTCGCACAAACGATGGCAAACGTGCTGCTTATCACGACATCTTGATCAACACCGATGCCTGCAAGGACTACATCCAGCGCGGTGCCCTCGATGAGGTCGAAGAAATTATGGAACGCAGTGGATTCGATGGGATGGTCACCACCAATCAATCGCTGCAGCACTTGGTCGAAGCTGGCCGAGTGGAAGCCGACGCTGCGGTCTCCGTCAGCCTGAAGCCCAATGAGCTAGCCCAAGCCTTACGGGGTCGGAGCTAGTCGATCAGCCAGCACTAAAAACGCGGACGAGCAGAACAACAGCCAAGCCGGCAGATAATCCGATCATTGCCAGCCGCCCGTTCCAAATCTCGGCTTGAGGGGTGAGCCCGCGTTTCCATGCATTGAGTTCACCGGCATCAACGGGTTCTGGGGCGGATGCCGATGTGTTTTGAGGCTCTGCCATCGCCTACCTTGCCAACGCTGCCGCCAGCCTAAAAGGATTGATCAGAACGGCGGTGGAGACGCATACAAATCGGTCGATTGCTCCAGCGGCCAGCGGGCTGAAACCCCCATTTCGAGTGAGCTGACCACAGGTCCTCGCTGGAGACGTGTCACCGCTGCTGCGCCAATCATTGCCGCGTTATCGGTACAGAAGCCAAGCGGGGCAATCGAAACCGCCACACCTTGTGCCTCTGCTCCAGCCTGCATGCATCGACGTAAACGGCGGTTAGCAGCAACACCGCCAACCAGCACCAACTGATTCAGGCCCTCGTCGAGAACACAGCGAAGACTCCGCTCGACCAGAACATCAGCAACCACTTGTTCAAAACTTGCGGCCAAATCGGCGATGGGCAACGCATCGTGCTGTTCACGCAACCGTTCCACCGTTCGCAACATCGCCGTTTTCAGGCCGCTAAACGAGAAGTCATAGGGATGAAACCCGCCTCCGGGAAGAGAAATCCGCCCTTTTGGCAACGAGAAACTCGAAGAATCACCATCTAAAGCAGCCTTTTGAATCGCGGGCCCACCTGGGTAACCAAGCCCAAGGAGGCGAGCCACTTTGTCGAAGGCTTCCCCGGCAGCATCGTCATGGCTGCGACCGAGGCGATGCATCGATCCATCCACCTCAACCCGGATGAGTTCGGTGTGACCACCGCTCACCAGCAACACCACATAAGGAGGGGACTGACAGCCATCGGCCAGCTGCACGGACGCCAAGTGCCCCTCGAGATGGTGAACCCCCACAAAGGGACGCCCATGCAGTGCCGCCAGGGTGCGCCCAGTTACAGAGGCCACCATCAACGCACCAGCCAATCCCGGAGCCACGGTGGCCGCGACAGCATCAAGCTGATCCCAATCCTGTCCGCTGTCGAGAAGAGCTTGGTGAATCAGCCCGGGGAGCGCTTCAACGTGTCGACGCGATGCAATCTCCGGGACCACCCCACCCCAGCGCGCATGCTCCTCCACCTGAGAGGCAATACACGAGGCCAGCACTGAATAGTGGCCATCGGCAAGATGCACGACAGCCGCCGCTGACTCGTCACAACTTGTTTCGAGGGCAAGCACCGTGGGCATCGGAGTGGAACGCCTCCTCTACTGTCCGCAGAAGACATCCTGCCCAAACGCGGGCAGCCTACAAACAGGAATCGATCCGATGCGTCGTCTTTTCGCCGTTGTGCTTTCGGCCCTCCTGGTGTTCGGCTTCGCCCCCGTCGCGAAGGCGGATGTGGCCGGTCTGACCCCCTGCTCCGAAAGTGCCCGCTTTCAGCAGCGTGCATCCGCTGCGACAACACCTCAAGCCAAAGCTCGCTTTGAGATGTACAGCCAAGCCTCCTGCGGAGAGGATGGCCTTCCTCACCTGATCGTTGATGGCCGCTGGAGCCATGCTGGCGATTTTGTCTATCCCGGCCTGATGTTCCTTTACATCACCGGCTGCATCGGTTGGGCAGGTCGTGAGTACCTCAAAGCAAACCGTGGCTCAAAGGATCAGTACACCAAAGAGATTCAGATTGATCTGAAGCTTGCCCTCAAGAGCTGCTTGGCTGCCGCCTCATGGCCTCTCGCTGCCTTTGGTGAATTCACCAGCGGAAAGCTTCTGGAAGACGACAGCAAAGTCACTGTTTCACCTCGCTGATTAACGAAGCGTTTTCAATCCTCTGATTCTTCATTCCTGAATTCCATGCAGAAATTTTTGACCACTGCTCCAGTCGTGGCTGCCATCTGGTTCACCCTGACCGCAGGAATCCTGATCGAGTGGAACCGTTTCTTCCCTGATCTCCTCTTCCATCCCATGTGATGGTTGAACCCTAATTTCAATGCAAGCGGCTTCTAGGAGCCGCTTTTTTTGTGTTGAGTTGATTCCAATCAAACCAACTGCATCAGGCTCTCCAACTGAGAGAGGGCAGCATCGAGGTCGTCATTGATCACGGCAGCATCAAATTCAGACTGGGCTGTCATTTCCTCCCGCGCTCGGCTCAGTCTGCGGGTAATGGCCTCCTCAGAATCGGTTCCACGTCCCCGAATCCGCCGCTCGAGCTCCTCGAAACTGGGTGGGGACAGAAAAATCTGCATCCCTTGAGGGAACGACCGGCGCACCTGTCGAGCACCCTCAAGCTCAATCTCAAGCAAGACAGGATGTCCGGCCTCTAAGGCCTGCTCGACCGGAGCCCGAGGTGTTCCATAACAATTACCGGCAAATTCAGCCCACTCGAGCAAACCGTTCTTCGCAACGAGTTGATCAAAGCTCTCGCGAGATTGGAAAAAATAGCTGACCCCTTCAAGTTCCCCCTCTCGCGGAGAGCGTGTTGTTGCTGAGATCGACATCCAAATCTCAGGATGCTTGTCGAGCAATCGCTTCACAAGTGTGCCCTTACCGACCCCACTTGGACCGGTAATCACAGTGAGGCGCCCTGTGCTGCCGCTCATCGAGGACTGAACATCGGCCAGCAGAGTAGGAAGGCTTGCAATCCAGGCGTCAACATCGTCATGGCCCGGTCAACCCTGCAACAGATTGACCTGACCACACTGCGGGCACTGGTCAGTGACCTGGGAAGCCGATTGCTGCCCAGTCGGTTTGAGAAGGCGCAACAACCAAACAACACAACGCTGCAACTCGGCTTCCGCAGCCTGCAGGGGATGACCTGGTTGGAGCTGAGCTGGCAGGCGGATTGTCCGCGACTCATCGAAATACCGGCGCCGGCCAAAGTTGGAGCGGGCAGCACCCTGGCGCAACAGCTGCAGCATGGATTGCGGCAACTCGCTCTGATGGAGCTGCACCAAGAGGGCTTCGAGCGGGTCATTGAATTTCGGATGGCTGCGCGTCCTGGCGATGGGATTCAGCGCACCCTGATCCTCGAACTCATGGGGCGACACAGCAATCTGTTGCTGCTCGATGAACGTCGGCAAGTCATCGCCCTGGGCCGTCAGGTGCGGGAGCATCAATCCAGAGTTCGACCAATCAGCACAGGGGATCCCTACGTTCCGCCACCTTCCCTGGCCGGGATACCTCCAAGCCGCGATGAATCGATCCAACGCTGGAAAGAACGTTTACAACTGCTGCCGCTGCCCCTGAAACAGGCCCTGCAACAGAGCTATCAGGGCATCAGCCCGGCCTTAGCCCAACAGCTCGCCGGCAGCCTGCTGGCATCACCCGTTGACACCCTCAGCGACCAGGACTGGAGCGCACTCCATGAGCGCTGGCAAAGCTGGTTATGTGCCCTGGAGACGAATGACTTCGCACTATCTATTCAGCCCTCAGGGGGATACAGCGTTTGGATCCCCCTCAGTGAACCCGAACCCAGCGCCCTCCCCCTGGCCATGGCACTCGGGGCTTGGTATTCACAACGGTTGAACCAACGTCGGCTCTCTCAGCAAGTCCACGACGTTCGCCAGCGCCTGAACCGCTGGCAGCGCAAAGAGCAAGCGGTGTTCGACGACCAAAATCGGCGCTTGGACAGCACCACCAGTGCGGATGCTCTGCAAGAACAAGCAGATTCCATCTTGTGCCTCCCCACACCATCCAGAGAGCAAGTCGATGAAGCGCAATCGCTTTATCGCAAGGCCCGAAAACTGCGACGGTCAGTCGTGATCCTCAAAGAACGGCAGGCCTATCACCAACAACGCCTTGACCTCATTGATCAAAGCGCTGCCTTCATCGATGACCTTGAAGCTGCCGATTGGGAAGCGGTGGACCAGCGTTTGGCGGCTCTGCAAACGTTGCGTCTCGAACTCGATGAACTGCTCACCCCCGCGAATCGTCGCGAACAACGCCGTCAACAGCGGGTGCAGCGGCCAGCCCCGCTGGAAGTCAAAAGTCCCAACGGTCTCACTGTGCAAGTCGGTCGCAATCACCGCCAAAACGAATGGATCAGCCTGCGGCAGGCCCGCACAGGAGATCTCTGGTTTCATGCCCAGGAATGCCCTGGAAGCCACGTTGTCCTGAAGGCGTCCGAAGCCCTTCCCGACGACTCCGATCTCCAGCTCGCGGCAGATCTTGCAGCACTGTTCAGCCGCGGCCGCGGCAACAAGCGAGTGCCCATCGTGGTGGTGCAGACGGACGACCTACAACGGATTGCTGGGGCCGGACCTGGAACCGTGCGCCATCGCGGCGGTGTCGTGCAATGGGGAGAGCCCCATCGCGCAGAACACCATCTCGGAGCCTGCAAAGCCCCTAGCCTGAAGGGCCCTGGGGTCTGAACGGCCCGGATTCCTTCAGCACGCGTGTCCGACAGTCCAGACGGTCCAGTTCTCCAACCCCCACCACCGATTCGCATCGGTCGGGGGCCAGATGATCCCGACCTCCCCAATGACGTTGAGATGCCCCTCGTGGATCATCTCGAGGAACTGCGGCAGCGGGTTTTCCGCAGCCTGCTCGCCGTCGTGATCGCTGCAGGGTGCTGCTTGATCGCAGTCAAACCGCTGGTGCGGCTACTCGAGGCACCAGCCGATGGCATTCACTTCCTTCAACTGGCCCCTGGCGAGTTCCTCTTCGTTTCCCTGAAAGTTGCTGGATATGCAGGCCTCACGCTCGCGTTGCCCTTCGTTCTCTACCAAGGCCTTCGCTTTGTCTTGCCTGGCCTCACGCCAAACGAACGACGGTTGATTGCTCCAGCTGTCGCCGCATCGGCAGTGCTGTTCTTGGGAGGGTTGGCTTTTGCATGGTGGGCATTGGTGCCAGCTGCCCTGCGTTTTTTGGTGAGTTACGGCGCCGATGTCGTCGAACCGCTCTGGTCGATCGAGCGTTATTTGGATTTTGTGTTGCTCTTGATGGTGGCAACCGGTCTTGCCTTCCAGCTCCCCGTGCTTCAGCTGCTTCTCGGAGTGCTGGGATTGGTGCGTTGGCGAGCAATGCTCGGTGCATGGCGGTGGGTCATCCTTGGCGCCTCCTTGGCGGGAGCTGTGTTGACCCCGTCGACAGACCCGATCACGATGTTGCTTCTTGCAGGGGCCATCACGGCTCTTTTTCTGATCGGCGTCGCTCTTGTTGCCCTCACGGAACAGATCAGACCAGAAACTCCTTAATAAGACTGTCTCCTTCAGCTCCGCGGGACTCCAAATGGAGGCTGAGTGCCTTTCCAAGCCGAGGTTTATCTCGCGTTGAAGTGAGCCAATCACGCACTTCACCGGCCAAACCAAGACGATTCACAACATCCAGGACTTCCGCGATGTGTTCCCGATAGCTGGTTTCGTCCATTGGAAAGGACTGTTGCTCGAGATATGCCCACATGACTTGGAGGTACAAACGGTTGCGGCGAACCACGAGTTGAAGGTCGTAAGTCGCCCGCCACCGCTGACGTAAGCAGCTGATCAACTCCTCCACATTCAGGGGTTCCGCCGCAGATTCAGGATTGAGGTCAAGCACAGATTCGAGAAACGCGTGGACAGGTAAAGGCCAGTCGTTGCAAAGCGTGACAGGCCCTCATGCGTCCATAATGATCGCCATTCTGAGCAGGCTGGACGTCCGCCATGACCCAACTCTCCTCGAGCGATGTGCCCGGAATGGGTCGTCGGCAGTTCATGAATCTGCTGACCTTTGGTTCCGTGACGGGGGTAGCTCTTGGTGCCCTCTACCCAGTTGCCAACTACTTCATCCCCCCGAAAGCCGCCGGTAGCGGTGGCGGCACCAGCGCCAAGGATGAGCTCGGAAACGCCATCACAGCCAGCGGCTGGCTCTCAACACATCCAGAGGGCGATCGCAGCCTGGTCCAAGGCCTCAAAGGCGACCCCACTTATCTGATCGTGGAAGGCGACGATGCCATCGGTAGCTACGGCATCAATGCCATCTGCACCCACCTCGGCTGCGTGGTGCCCTGGAACAGTGGTGCCAACAAGTTCATGTGCCCATGCCACGGCAGTCAGTACGACGCCACAGGCAAGGTCGTGCGTGGTCCCGCACCGTTGTCTCTTGCATTGGCCAACGTCAGCGTTGAGAACGACAACGTCTTCGTGAGTCAGTGGACCGAGACCGATTTCCGCACGGGCGACAAGCCCTGGTGGGCCTGATCTTTCCCTCCATCGCCTGCTCCCTCCTCTCACTGTTCCATGCGTCGTCATCTCTCCCTTTTCCTTGGTTCCATGGTGCTGGGCCTTGCCCTGCTGATCGCACCTGCAGCCAGCTGGGCCTACCCCTTCTGGGCCCAACAGAATTACGAAAGCCCGCGTGAAGCCACCGGCAAGATCGTCTGCGCCAACTGTCACCTGGCCAAAAAGCTCACCCAGGCTGAGGTGCCTCAGTCGGTCCTTCCGGACAGCGTTTTTAAGGCAAGCGTCAAAATTCCTTATCCAGATGGCACCCAGGAAATTGGTGCTGACGGAAGCGACGTTCCACTGCAGGTTGGTGCTGTCGTGATGCTGCCTGATGGCTTCACCCTTGCACCACAAGACCGCTGGACTGACGAAATCAAGGAAGAAACCGAGGGAGTGTTCTTCAGCCAGTACAGCGACGATCAACCCAACATCCTTTTGGTGGGTCCGATCCCCGGTGACGATCATCAGGAAATTGTGTTCCCCGTTCTGTCACCCGATCCAGCGACTGACAGCAACATTCATTTCGGCAAATATCAGATCCACGTCGGTGGAAACCGTGGACGTGGTCAGGTTTATCCGACCGGTGAAAAGAGCAACAACACCGTCTTTACGTCCCCAGCCACCGGCACCATCTCAGCCATTGAGGCCGGAGAAAACGGTTCCAGTGTGGTCACGATCAAAACGGACGATGGAAGCTCCACAAGCGAAACCATCCCTGTTGGTCCTGAACTGGTCATCAGCGTTGGCGACGCAATCGAAGCTGGCGCTGTTTTAACCAACGACCCCAACGTGGGTGGATTCGGCCAGATCGATACCGAGATCGTTCTCCAGAATCCCGTGAGGATCTACGGCCTGCTGGCCTTCTTCGCCGCAGTTGCCCTGGCTCAGATCATGCTGGTTCTGAAGAAGAGGCAAATCGAAAAAGTCCAAGCCGCAGAAGGAATCTGAACTTGATGTTCACCTCCCCCGGGCCCGAGCTTGTCCAGCTCGGGCCTTTTGTGTTGCGTTGGTATGGCCTGCTGATCGCCTGCGCGGTCCTGATCGGCCTCAACCTGTCCAGCAGGCTGGCTCAACAACGAAAACTTGAGAATGGGCTCATCAGCGATCTTTTACCCCTCCTGGTGCTGTTCTCCGTTATCGGAGCTCGGCTGTATTACGTGAGCTTTGAGTGGCACAACTACTCCGGGAACTGGATCAAAGCATTGGCCGTCTGGGAAGGCGGTATTGCGATACACGGTGCACTCATTGCTGGAACAATCACCCTGATTCTGTTCTGCCGCTGGAGACGTCAGTCCTTCTGGACCGTTCTGGATGTTCTCGTTCCCTCCATTGCCTTGGGCCAAGCGATCGGCCGATGGGGAAATTTCTTCAACTCTGAAGCGTTCGGCGTTCCTACCGATATCCCTTGGAAATTATTTATCCCCTTTGCCAATCGCCCCACGCTGTACGCAAGCTCGGACTATTTCCATCCCACATTCCTCTACGAATCCATTTGGAATCTGGTTTTATTTGCCGCGTTGCTGTTGTTATTTCGGGTTGGTTTGCGCCGACCAGCAGCTCTGCCGGCAGGTGCTCTGAGCTGCATCTACCTGATTGGATACAGCCTTGGGCGGGTCTGGATTGAAGGGTTGCGAATTGATCCGCTGTGTATTGGCTCCTTACCTCCAGCCTGCGAAGGGGGAATAAGGATCGCCCAGTTGATGAGTGGTCTGCTGGCTGCATCGGGCAGCTTCGGCCTTTGGTGGTTGTACGGGCGCAAAAAAAAGCTGCCAGATCCGGGCCTAAAGACGCAAGCCGAGCCAAGCTCCTAATAGTTGTTGTGTTGCTATGCACCCGGTGAGCTTCGTTGGAGCAGGCCCGGGTGCTCCCGACCTGCTGACGCTGCGAGCCGCAGACCGGCTCAAACAAGCTGACCGGCTGATTTGGACAGACTCCCTGATCAATCCGGCCATCGCCAAACTGGCCCCTGATCACTGCAAACACATCAGAACCAGCACCCTGACGCTGGAAGAAGTGATTCCTGAATTGATTGAGGGTCAACGTCAAGGCGAACGGGTTGTTCGTCTTCATGACGGAGATCCATCGCTTTACAGCGCCATTAACGAGCAAATCTGCGCGCTCAATGATGCAGACATTCCTGTTGAAGTGATTCCAGGGATTAGTGCTTATCAAGTCACCGCATCAACGCTGCGTTGTGAACTGACCATTCCTGGCGTGGTCCAGACCATCGTGCTGAGTCGAACCGGAGGACGAACCGGCGTCCCACCCAGTGAGGAACTCAGACACCTAAGTGCACTGAAGGCCAGTCTTTGCCTCTATCTGAGCGCTCGCCATGTCGACGACGTCCAGTCGACGCTCGAAGAGCACTACCCAGACGACACACCAGTCGCAATCGGATACCGGGTGAGTTGGCCTGATGAGCAGATCACAGTGGTGCCGCTCAAAGAGATGGCAGCAACCAGCCGTGCGCTGAACCTGATCCGAACCACGCTTTATGTGGTGAGCCCAGCACTCTCAAGACTGCCCAAACGATCCAAGCTGTATTCCCCCGAACACGACCACCTCTTCAGGCCAGGAACGTCGTGAGGGACCGTGGTTTAGGATCGATCCGTGCGGGCGATTAGCACAGTGGTAGCGCACTTCCTTCACACGGAAGGGGTCACTGGTTCGAATCCAGTATCGCCCATTTTATGAGCCATTGAACCGGCAGTTGTATCGCTATGTAGGTGTTAAAACCTAATTTCGACCTAGGCTGGCTTGCAACGGTGCGGTCGGATCCATGCCCGATGCGAATCATTGGTCTGAACAGAATGATTCGCCGCTGAGCACCGTTGGACAAGCCTTACAGGTGGCCCGAGATAACAAGGGCCTAACGCCAGAACAGTTGGCTGATCAGCTGCACATCGGTGTTGAGCAGTTGCTAGCACTCGAGACCGGCCAATCAGAGGATTTGCCCGAACCGGTCTTTATCAAGGCGATGGTTCGAAGAATCGCCAGCTACCTACAGATCAACCCTGATCCTCTCGTTGATCAATTAAAGAAATCAACACCCGTCAAGCCGCGACCGATCGTGGCAGCTCTCACCTCACCACCAGCAACTCAGCACAATCAGGCCAAGACAGCGAAACAACGACGACCGGTGCTTTGGCTCCTGCCTTTGATCATGGTGGTAGGCGGGGGAGCCTTGGCCTTTAGTCGCATCCAAAGAGCTCCGTCCCCAACCATTTCGATGGCTCCGCTGCTCTCAGAGCCAGTGGAATCCACTCCAACTGACACTCCGATCGGAGCACCTTTGGTGATCAGCAGCACCCAACCGAGCTGGATCACCCTCCGACGCAACGGGACGATCGAATTCGAAGGTGTTCTGGATGGATCCCGACAAATCAACAACGCAGAGGGCGTTGAGATCTATGCCGGTCGACCCGATCTTGTTCTGGTGACCAGAGGCAAGCAAAACGAAGAGCCTCTTGGCCCCATAACACCATTGCGGTGGTATTCGCTCAGTCCTGAACTTTGACCTTGAGAGTTACACCGACTGCATCCCGCACCACATCAATACAACTTTCTAGGCTCCACTTTTCAAGACTCAGATTCTGATTTAACCGTTCTGAATGCAATTCAATTTCCAGTGCTGAAGCACTCGCTTGAACCCGCAAAGACGACACCACTGGCTCTGGACGACGATCAAGTGCAGCTGCTAAACGCAGCAATAGGGCCATTTCATTGACAACGCGGCGATTCTGTCGATGCTGCAAGGCTTGCCAGGACTCATGCCTTTTTTTGGGCAGACTTCGGCGGTGATAGCGGGCAATTGCCGCCACCATTAAATGTTCCGCTTCTGAATATCCGAGCAATTCTCCATGCCGGATGAGATACCAGGAATGCTTGTGATAAGCGCTGAGATTGATGTGTTGGCCACAGGCATGCAACATCGCTGCTGCCCAGAGCAGGTCCCGGCCCTGCCCATCGTCGTTGTGCATCACCCCTTTGCTGTAGTCGTAAAGCGTCAATGCATGAGCAGCGACGCGTTCAGCACGCTTTTGATTGACAGCAAAGCGCTGCACCTGATGGATCACGGTGCGTTGGCGGATGCTGCTTTGAAAGCTGAAGCGATCTTCAAGAAGACCGTGCCGAAGCATCCAGTCAACGATCAGTCCTTCGCGGAGTGCCCGTTCGCTAAGGAGCAGTTCCTCGGCGCCGAGCATCTGCATCGTGGTCTGAAGGATCAAGGCCCCCGGAACGATGATTTCCGCCCGGCGTTCATTCAATGAGGACAACTCACGGCGTTGAGCTGGCGTCAGCGCGATGAGTTTCTCGACGACGGTGTCTAACCGCTGACGCGTCAGGCGATAGCCATGCAGCTTGAGCGGAGGGCGGACATCTTCTTGCGCCGCAAGGGTGCCGATCGCCATCGCCGTACCACTCGTGGCCACAAGCACGGGGGTTTCGCCGGGTTTAATCCGCCGACGAACCTTGTCGACAGCCGGTTCCAACGAGCCCTGGATGAAGGCCTGCAGGAAAGCGCGCCGATTCGGAGGAATCGGATCATCTTTCACAAAATCACGCTGCAGACGCACAGCACCAACTCGGGTACTCGTCAGAGCCCGTGCATCACGGCCATCAGCCAGGATCAATTCCGTCGATCCCCCCCCGATATCCAACAGGAGATGCGGACGATCACCGAAGGACATTCCTGAGAGCACACCCAGATAGATCAACCGAGCTTCTTCAGGTCCACTGATGAGATCGACGTCGAGTCCTAACTCTTCCTTGACCAACCGGAGGAAATCCCTGCCGTTTGGGGCTTCCCTCACAGCGCTCGTCGCCGCCGTCATGATCTGCTCAACCTGATGGCTATGGGCGAGATCCCGGAAACGACGCAGCGTTTCAAACCCCCTCTGAATTGCCTCGTCACTGAGGGCCCCAGTCTCTGGGTCACGCTCACCCAAACGGGTTGTCGATTTCTCTGCCTGAATAATTCTGAACGTCTTCAAGGTCGCATCGACTGACGCCACCAAGAGGTGAGTGGAATTCGTCCCGATATCGATGGCCGCAACGCGCCGCAAGGCCGACGTCGTGCTCTGGATCGCAACTTGCGGATCAGCATCGGCAGCGAGCATCGTTTGCCCTGAGGCGAACTGATCGTCACTTTGGCATTGGCATCTGCCAATCCAATGCCCTGCCTAGGGTTCGTCAAACATCCGTTGTTGTGAGAGATCGCTTTTTACCCGCTGGCCTCCAGCCCTGGCTGGAGCTTGTGCGATGGCACAAACCAACCGGTCGTCTGATTCTGCTCATCCCGGCGGGTTGGGCTCTTTGGTTAACTCCCACGGCACCACCATCTCTGGCGCTCATCAGTCAAATCGTGATCGGCGGCCTGGCGGTGAGCGCCGCAGGTTGCATTGCCAATGACCTCTGGGATCGACGCATTGACGCGCAGGTCGAGCGCACCGTTCAACGCCCATTGGCACGGGGAGCCATCCGTCCTGCCGCGGCAGTTTGGCTGCTGCTGGTTTTGCTGGTGGTGAGCTTGGTGGTTGTTCTGAGCCTGCCCCGCAACAGCTTGTGGCTCTGTTTCAGCCTGGCCGTGCTCGCCCTCCCGCCGATCCTTTTGTATCCCTCCGCAAAACGCTGGTTCGCCTATCCGCAACTGGTGCTGGCTTTTTGCTGGGGCTTTGCGGTGTTAATTCCGTGGGCTGCCACGGGGGCCACCCTGACCCTGTCTGGTCCATTGATCGGCTGCTGGTTAGCAACGGTGATCTGGACGTTTGGCTTCGACACGGTCTATGCCATGGCCGATCGTCGTGATGATGCTGCTCTGGGGTTACGCAGCAGTGCCCTCAGTCTCGGCAGCTCCGTTGTGCCAGCTGTTCGTCTTTCTTACGCACTGAGTTGCGGAGCCCTCGGAGCCGCGGCCGGCCTCTCAGGAATCGGCCCTCTGTTCTGGCCAATCTGGGGCATCGCTTCAGCGTTGATGCAACTGAGCTGCCGTGGCTTAGCCAAAGCAGGTGAGTCCATACCGATTTACGGCACCCATTTCGGGCAGCAAGCCCAGCTCGGAGCCCTACTGCTAATCGGCCTGATCCTCGGTCAAACCGTCGGCGGATGACCATTCAGCCTTGGCCGAACCCAACCCCACTTCAACGCGGAGACCTGGTGCACGTCGCTGCCACCAGCTCCGCCCTCGATGGTGATCAGACCATGCTCGATGGGCTCACCGTTCTGGAGAGCTGGGGATTGCACGTGCTTCGGCCTGAGCTGAGTTCCCGGCAGTGGGGATATCTCGCCGGAACGGACCAAGAACGTCGGGGAGACCTGGTCTCCGCTGCAGGCAAAGCACAGCTCTTGGCCTGTGCTCGCGGTGGCTGGGGTGCCGCACGTTTGCTCGAAGAACACATGCCCTGGCAACCGGGCTGGATGCTGGGATTTTCCGACATCACGGCCCTGCTGTGGTCTCGGCTGGCGGCGGGCTATTCCGGAGGCGTGCACGGGCCCTTGCTCACGACACTGGCCAAGGAGCCGAACTGGAGTCAGGAACGCTTGCGGCAGCTGTTATTTGGGGAGACCGTACCGGCACTGCACGGTGGCGGCCTTGGTGGCGGACGAGTCCAGGGGCCGCTAATTGCCGCCAACCTCACGGTGGCAAGCCATTTAATCGGTTCTCAACATGTCCCGGACCTGACCGGCGCCATCCTGATCCTTGAAGATGTGGGCGAAGCGCCTTATCGCATCGATCGACTGCTGACCCATTGGCGCTTGAGCGGATTACTTCAAAAAGTGGGAGGCATTGGCTTCGGCAGCTTCAGCGGCTGTGACGACGATGAGCGACCCAGGGATCAGTGCTTCACCCTCCAGCAGGTTTTGCGAGAACGCACAGATGACCTGAACATTCCACGGGTGATCGATCTACCCGTCGGACATCTCTGCGGCAACGCAGCGCTGCCGATGGGTGCCCTGGCCGAACTGGATGGCGACAAGGGGTGGCTCAACCTGCTGATCTGAGTGCAAGAACTGCATCAGCCACCGTCAGATCGAAGGGGGTGGTCACTTTGATGTTGGCCGGACCTGCATCAAGAACCTGAACGTCCCAGCCCAGCCGTTCATAGAGCGACGCGTCATCGGTGACCGACCAGCCCTGACGCTCAGCATCGCTATGGCCCCGGCGCAGTTGCTCCACACTGAACCCTTGGGGCGTCTGTGCTGCCCAAAGTTCAGAACGCTCTGGTGTGGCGGTGATCACCCCGTCTGAATTCACCCGCTTGATCGTGTCGGTGACAGGGGTCGCAGCAATGACCGCGTGACCCTGAACCACAGCCATCGCACAGCGATCAAAGAGCGCAGGCTCCGCCAGGCAGCGGGCCCCATCATGGATCAAGACATGCTCAGCCCCATCCGGAAGGCCCGCCAAACCACGCTGAACCGATTCCTGCCGGGTCGCTCCACCCTGAATCCAGCACAACGGCTTCGCAGCCCCTGCTGCAACAGCCATGATCTCTTCGCGATCGATCTCCTGACCGACGATCCCAATCCAGCTAATCGAGTCCGATAACAACGCGGCCTCCAAGGTCCAAGCGATCACAGGTCTTCCCCTGAGAGGAAGCAAAAGCTTGTTGCGATCGGCTCCCATCCGGCGACCACTGCCTGCCGCGGCGATCAACAGATGCACAAGCGACTCCTGCCGCTGGCAGGCGGAAACGGCCTCCATACAATCAGCTCGCTTACGTCCTGAGGCAGTTTGATGCGGGTTCTTGTCCTCAGCCCGGGCCAACTGCACGACCAACTGGTTCGACTCCCAGCCGTCGCCGCAGTGAGCCAACAACTTCAGGCCAGCGTGCACGTGGCCTGTGCCCCAAGTGTTCGCGCTGCCTGGGAGATGCTGCCCAGCCTCGACAAGGTGATCCCATTCGACTTCGAAAGCCAATTAACGCTGGCTGACTGGGCCAACCTCCTCGGGAACGTTCGCGAACCAGATTTCCAGGTCTGCCTGAACTTCTCAGAAGGACAACAGGTGAACCTGATGCTGTCGATGAGCCATATCCCAACGCGAATCGCCGAGCGTGGCTTCGCCACCACCGAAACTGTTGAACCGGATGGCGGTTGGCCCGCCCAAGCCTTGGTGGCCTACCTCAAACCACTGGGCTGCGAGCTGGATGCCAATCAGTTTCGGCTGTCACTTCCCGCGTCTGAACTGGATGAGGTGCGCGCCTCCCAACCCTCCGGTGATGGTCCCTTACTGCTGTTAGCCCCAAAGGGCCAAGACGGTGATTGGCCTGCTGCACGTTGGGAGCAGCTTCCCACCACCATTCGCGAACGACTCGGGGGGCTCCGCAGTGTCATGGTGCCCACCAATGAACCGCTGCGACGCCGTGCTGCAGCCATCGCTTGCGCTGATGTGGTGTTGAGCAGCTGTCCAGTAAGCCAAGCTCTGGCCACCTACTGCGGCACCCCGTTGGTAGCCCTTGGAGCCCAGGCTGATGACCTTCCACAACGCGGGGAGATCCGGTGCCTGGGAGAGGCCTCAAAACTGAGCGAACTCGATGAAGCCTCGGTCCTTGCTGCGTTGGGATTCTGAGGCGCGCATGGCGCCCAGACGTCGCTGGCGTCGCCAACGGTCACTGCTAACAATCACGGCCCCTTGGCAGGGGCCTGTGATGGCCCTCATGGCGGTCGTCTTGGCAGGGGCCTGTGGCTACCGACTCACCGAGGGATGGGATTGGGGTGACTGCTTCTGGATGGTGTTAATCACGGTGAGCACCATCGGCTACGGCGAGGTGGAGCCGCTAACTCCAGAAGGGCGCCTCGTCACGGTGCTGATCGTGGTCGGCGGAGTGATCGTGGTTCAGTTGATTATTCAGCGCGTGCTGGGATTGACGGAATCGGGATACTTCCGACAGTTGCGGGAGCTCCGATTTCAGCAGAGTTTGCAGCGCATGAAACACCACGTCATTCTCTGCGGTTACGGACGCATCGGGCAGGAGATCGCCGCTCAACTGCAGCAAGACCAGGTTCCTCTGGTTGTGATCGAGACAGATCCGAACCGTCAGGCGATCGCCTCCAGCGCTGGTCTCCAGGTCCTGCAGGCAGACGCAACAGTGGATGAAACGCTCCTGGACGCTGGCCTCGAGCATTGCCGCAGCCTGGTAGCCGCCCTCCCAGGTGATGCCGCGAACCTCTATGTCGTTCTCAGTGCACGGGGTCTCAAGCCGGATTGTCGGCTGATCGCCCGAGCGAACAGCGATGAAGCAGCAGCGAAACTTCGTCTAGCCGGGGCTTCTGTAGTGGTGAGTCCCTACGTCGCTGGCGGACGCGTCATGGCCGCCTCCGCCCTGAGGCCCTTGGCTTTGAATTTCATGGAGTTGCTGGCTGGCTCCGATTATGAAATTGAGGAATTTCAGCTGAGCCATGACCCTCGACGGCTGAGACGAATTCAGGGATTGAGCTTGGCGCAACTGGAGCTGGGCAAGCGGAGTGGAGCCTTGATCCTCGCGATACGAGACCGCCAACGCCTGATTGCCAACCCAGGAGGAGACACCCTGCTGGCCCCTGGACAACTTCTGATCGTGCTCGGCAGCAAAGGGCAACTCAGGCAATTTCTGACGCAGCTGGGAGATGCGGTGGATGGCATCGAAACCATGACCAGTTGAAGCGGACCACGACGGATCCGTACGATCCATCGATCGCAACGGTCTTCATGTCCTCCTCCGCGTCACTCGATGGTCAGACCGCTCTGGTCACTGGAGGTGGTCGTGGCATTGGCCGAGCCATCGCCATTGCCCTTGCTGAAGCAGGTGCACAAGTGGTGGTCAACTACGCCAACTCAGCGTCTGCAGCCGACGCTGTTGTTGAGCAGATCACCGCTGCAGGCGGATCGGCTTATGCCTTGAAGGCCAATGTCTCCATCGAAGCGGAGGTGGATGGTCTGATCAAAACGGTGCTCGAGCGCAGTGGCCGGTTGGATGTGTTGGTGAACAACGCCGGAATCACCCGAGATGGGCTGCTGATGCGAATGAAAACAGACGACTGGCAGTCCGTGATCGACCTGAATCTGAGCGGCGTGTTCCTCTGCACCAGAGCCGTCGCCAGGCCGATGTTGAAACAGAAGAGTGGCCGCATCATCAACATCACATCTGTTGTTGGATTGATGGGGAATGCCGGACAGGCCAACTATGCGGCTGCAAAAGCTGGCGTCATCGGCTTAACCAAAAGCACTGCAAAAGAGTTGGCCAGCCGTGGCATCACGGTGAATGCCGTAGCACCGGGCTTCATCGCAACGGATATGACCAAGGATCTCGATGCGGATTTGATCCTGAAGGACATTCCGCTAGGAACCTTCGGGACCCAAGAGCAAGTTGCGGGTGCTGTGCGATTCCTGGCCGCTGATCCAGCCGCCGCCTACATCACCGGACAAGTCCTTCAAGTGGACGGTGGAATGGTGATGGCCTGAGCGAGGCCGTCGATTCAGGACGGGTCAGTATCCAGGGGCTGGGCGAGCTCATCGCGCAGGCGACGAATCCGCTGCAGCAGGCGCAAGCGTCTGCTGCGCTCAGTGGCCGTAAGGAAGACGCGCAACGGGATATAAACCAGCGCCATGGCACCCGCCATTCCCGCCATCAGGACGAAAAAAACGGTGCCGGAGTCAGTCATAGCTGGACCATAACCAGCCAGTGATGGCCTGCCATTCACGAGCGACGAAGCATTCGGCTTTCACCACCGTTGCCCCCCTCCACGGACCCGCCAATGCTGTGGGACAGTGCACGACGGCTGATCGACGACCATGGCCAAACTTCTTTCCTTTTCAGATGAATCCCGCGGTTCCCTCGAACGCGGGGTCGATGCACTCGCCGACGCCGTGCGCGTCACCATCGGCCCAAGGGGCCGCAATGTTGTTCTCGAAAAGAAGTTCGGCGCGCCCGACATCGTTAATGACGGCGACACCATTGCGCGCGAGATCGAATTAGAAGACCCGTTTGAGAATCTGGGCGCAAAACTGATTCAACAAGTCGCGTCGCGGACAAAGGAAAAAGCCGGAGATGGCACGACCACAGCCACCGTTTTGGCCCAGGCCATGGTGCGAGAAGGTCTTCGCAATACAGCTGCTGGAGCTAGTCCAGTTGAGCTGCGTCGCGGCATGGAAGTGGCGGTTGCTCACCTGGTCAAAGGCCTGGCGGAGCAAAGCCAGCAAGTCGCCGGTGAGTCCATTCGCCAAGTCGCCACAGTCAGCTCGGGCGGAGACGACGAAGTTGGCCGCATGATCTCTGAAGCGATGGACCGCGTCAGCGTTGACGGTGTCATCACGGTTGAGGAGTCGAAGTCACTGGTGACCGAACTTGAGGTCACCGAAGGCATGGCCTTTGACCGGGGCTACAGCTCCCCCTATTTCGTCACCGACGGTGATCGTCAGATCTGCGAATTCGAGAATGCCCTGCTGCTCTTGACCGATCGCAAGGTCAGTGCCGTCACCGATCTGGTGCCTGTGCTGGAAGAGGTGCAGAAAAGCAGCACACCACTGGTCATCCTTGCCGAAGAAGTCGACGGGGAAGCGTTAGCCACCCTCGTGGTCAACAAGAACCGCGGCGTTCTGCAGGTTGCCGCCGTGCGGGCACCCTCCTTCGGAGAACGTCGCAAAGCTGCTCTGGCAGACATCGCGATCCTCACCGGCGCGACGGTCATCAGCGAAGACAAAGCGATGACTCTCGACAAAGTCACCCTCGCCGATCTGGGCAAAGCGCGCCGAATCACCATCGGCAAGGAAACCACGACAATCGTGGCCAATGACGACCATCGAGAGGCCGTTCAGGAGCGCGTGGCGGCCATCAGACGAGAACTCGACGCCACTGAATCCGAGTACGACCGCGAGAAGCTCAGCGAACGCATCGCAAAGCTGGCTGGTGGCGTTGCGGTGATCAAGGTCGGTGCACCGACCGAAACCGAGCTGAAGAACCGCAAACTCCGCATTGAGGATGCCCTGAATGCAACCCGTGCAGCGGTTGAAGAAGGCATTGTTGCCGGTGGTGGCAGCACGCTGGTCACCCTTGCCGACAGCCTTGATGCTGTCGCCAGCACGCTCGATGGTGATCAGCGCACGGGTGTCGAAATCGTGCAGCGCGCCTTAACCGCACCGATTCATCAGATCGCCACCAACGCCGGTGAAAACGGTGATGTCGTGATCGAGACGATGCGGAAATCCGGTCAAGGATTTAATGCTCTGACCGGCGGTTATGAGGACTTACTGGCCGCGGGAATTGTGGATGCCACCAAGGTCGTTCGACTCGCCCTTCAGGACTCTGTCTCCATTGCATCGCTTCTCATCACAACCGAAGTCGTGATTGCAGACAAGCCGGAACCACCGGCAGCAGCACCTGCTGACGGTGGTGACCCGATGGGCGGCATGGGCGGTATGGGCATGCCCGGCATGGGAGGCATGGGCGGAATGGGAATGCCTGGCATGGGAGGCATGGGAATGCCCGGCATGATGTGATTCCTTTAGTCAGCTAACTGCCGGCAATAGGCGGTCACCTGGAGATCAACCCCGGTGATCGCCGTGCCAACCACGACGTTGTCAGCACCAGCGTTTAAGGCCGCAGAAGCCGCTGCTGGCGAGGCAATTCCGCCCTCACAAATCAGCCGCACATCAGTAGGTAGATCCCTGCGAAGGTCGCCCAGTAGATGCAGGCCAGGGGGCGTTTGATCCTCTGTTTCTTCGGTATATCCAAACAGAGTCGTGCCAACCCAGTCACAGCCGAGAGAGGCCGCTCTCAGTCCATTGTCCACGCTGTCGACGTCTGCCATCAGCGGAGCCCGTAGCTCCGTCTTGGTCTTCTCGATCAACGCGGCAAGATCCTGTTGATCCGGTCGATGACGGGCCGTGGCATCAATCGCGATGACATCAGCACCAGCACTCCAAACAGCCTTGATCTCCCTCCAGCCGGGAGTGATATACACAGAGCTCCCTGGGTAAGTGCACTTCCAAAGGCCGATGATTAGGGCCTCGGGGCAACGTCGACGCACAGCACCGATGTGCTCTGGACTTTCCAGTCGAACCCCAAGGGCTCCACTCCTAATTGAAGCGTCCGCCATCGCTGCGATCACTTCTGGATCTCGCATGGGCGATCCCTGAGGAGCCTGAACGGACACGATCAGGCCTTGAGGAAGGCCATCAAGACGATTTGCCATGGGATTTGCTTGCTTTAAGACGCCTGGCGATCGACGTCTCCATCCGTACCGGGCAGCCAACGACGCAGAGATCGAGGCGTGCTCAAGGGTGGTGTAGGCATGGACGCTTCAACGAGGGGTCTCCGGGTGGAGCGCAGCTTTGCGTTGACACGTTCCAACAACCCTGTGGGCTGCTCAAGGTTTTGTTCTTTGGGGGCAAGCGCCGCGACAACGGACTCGCTCGATGCCGGACCATCCTGAACAGGGGGAACGACTGGATCCTTGGACAGCATCTCTGGCTGTCGGTCAACACCTGCCAGAGCGGCGATGCCATAGCGATGAACAAGCTGGCTACGCAACAGCTCGCTGTTGTGCCAATGACCCTGTTGTTCAGCCTCTCGAATCCGCTGAACCAGAACGGTTTGACGCAATGGAATCGAGGGGAGCGGTGATGAGGACACTGGCTTCAAGTGAGTTTGCGATTGAGCAGAGGTCGGATCAGTAAGAACAGTCCGAGAGTGAGCGCGGTGAGGACAATCAGACAGGTCTGGCCTGTGACATCCCCGTAGGGAGCCTCAAGCAAAACAGCAGATAAATCGATTGGCCCCTGATAGGCAGCACGGATGGGTTCAATCGCGAAGGTAAGTGGATTCAGCGAGGCAAGCCAGCCCAGCCATGCAGGCATAAAAGAGAGCGGAGCCAAAGCAGTGCTGGCAAACAGAAGCGGAAGGTTGGCGACGAAGATCACCGCAATCAGCTCGATATGACCTGGCAACGCAAAGGCCAAACCGAGGCTGAGAGCCGTGACTGCAAAAACCAATAGCAACAACGTGACCAAAACGATCAGGAGCCCAGCACCACCAGGCCAGCCATAACCGAGGACAGCAGCAGTCCCCATAATCGCGATGCTTTGAACAATGCTCAGCGCAGTGATGTAGATCACGGAGGCCAAAACAATGGAGCTGCGACTGCGAAGCGGAGCCACGAGCAGACGATTTAAGAAGCCAAATTCACGGTCAAACATCACTGGGAGCCCAGCATTCAGGGCAGCGCTGAATGCTGTGAACACAATCACCCCAGCGCCCAGGAAACGCCCATAGCTCATCCCACCAGGCAACAAGCCCTCAGGCGCATTGGAGAACAGAGCACCGAAAAGAATCAACCAGATCAGTGGTTGCAACACACCAGCCACCAGCGTTGATGGACGGCGGGTGAGCTGCAAGAAGAGCCGACGGGTCAAGGCAAAGGTTTCCTGCCATAGCTCAGCAAGAGCACCTGCATCGCTTGAGTCCACAGGGGAGGTAAGGCTTGGATTCGTCATCGGTTAGGGGTCAAAACAGGCATCAGATGGAACCGGTTCATCACATCGACTGGCGGCGTTCCTGCTTGGCATCACGACGGCCCGCAACCGCCAGTTCAGCGTCCATCAACGTTCGCCCTGTGGCCTGCAAGTACACATCATCAAGGCTCGGACGGCTTTGAGCCAACGCAAAGACGGCAAGATTTTCCTCATCCAGACGTTGCCGCAACCTGTCGATCACTTCAGGACCTTCGATCACCAAATTGAGTGAATATCCCTGGGCACGATTGATCACCACCCGTCGCACCCCAGCGACGGGTTGGAGCATGGCTTGAACCATCAACGCCTCATCCTCCTGGCTGAATTCACGCACACGCAAAGTGAGTCGATCGCCACCAAGATCTTGTTTGAGAGCCTCAGGAGATCCTTCGGCGATCACAGATCCGGCGTCGATGATGGCCATGCGATCAGCCAAAGCCTCCACTTCCTCGAGGTAGTGACTGCTCAGAAGAACGCTGGTGCCGGATTGCACCAGGTCGCGCAACAGGCTCCAAATCGCGGAACGGCTCTCGATATCGAGGCCAACGGTTGGTTCGTCAAGAACAAGCAAACGGGGGCGATGGAGAAGACCCGTGGCGAGGTCCAATCGACGGCGCATGCCTCCTGAATAAGTTCCGCAGCGACGATCAATCCACTCGCCCATCCCCAATCGCTCGATTAGGTCGTTGATTCGGTGATCCCGCTCCAGTCGCGGAAGGTGATAGAGATCACCTTGAAGCTGCATGAGTTCCCGACCACTGAGAATTTTGTCAATAGCGACCTCTTGGGCGACATAGCCGAGGGCACGACGCACAGCCCGTGGATCCTCGAGAGCATCAATCCCGGCAACACGCACCGATCCTCGATCGGGAGCGAGCAGGGTCGCCAAGATGCGCAGCGTGGTGGTCTTCCCCGCACCATTGGGTCCCAAGAGTCCGTAGAGACATCCCTCAGCAACAGAGAGAGAAAGCCCCTGGAGGGCGTTGACACTGCCATAGGCCTTGTGAAGCTGTTGCAGTTCGATCAACGCCATCTGGGGCAGTTTTTAATGCGAAGGATTGACTTGAATCTAAGAAGCGATCAGCGACCTTGAAGCACCATCCATATCTGATCATCCAGTAAAGAAGCCATGGTGGTTCGGCTGAGAACCAGCAAAAGGCAGATGCCAAAGAGATAAAGAATCGACCAGCGGAACAATCCTTTCGCCGACGTGAGGTTCTCGGGATCTTCGGCGAGCCGATTCACCAGCTGAATCAACCGTCCGTTGAAAGGGATCAGCAACAAGCCATAGAACCAACCACCGCTGGGGAGAGCGAACAGTCCGAGGCTGCTGAGCAACACCGTGGCCCAGCCATAGCGATGGATGGCTTGAGCCGTCACCACAGGGCCTTTGACGACCGGAAGCATTGGGATGCCGACGGAGCGGTAGTCCTCCCGGAGCAGCAGAGCGAGGGCCCAGAAATGAGCCGGCGTCCAAACCATCACCAGACCGAATAACCACCAACCCCCAAGCCCCACATGACCGGTTGCTGCTGCAGCCCCGACGAGTGGCGGGATTGCACCAGCAACACCACCAATCACGATGTTTTGAGACGTCCGAGGCTTGAGCAACGCGGTGTAAAGCAGCACGTAACTGCAAAGCCCAAGAAGGGTCAGTGCTGCAGCTAGGCAATTGACGCCGCTAATTAAGAGCATCGCCGCTGCCAGGGTGCAGGCGATCGCCCCAAAGAAGGCAGTCTTTGTTGAGAGGCGACCCGACGGCAGTGCGCGACCACTGGTGCGCTTCATCCGCGCATCCAAATCCTGCTCCCAAAGACAGTTGAGAACACCTGCAGCCGCAGAGGCCAGCGCGCCACCACCCAGGGTGCACACAAGCCGGGGAGAGCTCAAGGGCCAACCTTCGCTCAAGGCCATTCCCCCAAGAGTGGTGGCAAGTAAAAGGGGAATCAAGCGTGGCTTCGCGACCTCCAGCCAAGCCGGAAGTTTGATTTTCTTTCGAGATGGAACCACCTCCTCCCGGGAAGGGGACACCGCAATCGAGACAGTCGAATCAACCATGACAAGCGTCCAAAACAACGGAATCCGACAGATCTGGGGCCTGCACCACATCGAGTGACGGCCCTCGGACCGCAAGGGCGGCCAAAACCGCCACCAACAGGGCTGCAACGGCCTGATGAGCGACTGTGACCAAGGGCTCTGAAAGACCAAGGCGAAGGGTGAAAACACCCAGCGCTGCCTGCACGACGACAAGGACTGCAGCCCCAAACAGACCGGGCCACTGCGAACGGCTCCAGCCTCCGACCAACAGAGCCACAACAACAAAAAGGACAACGAGACCAGCCGCTGGCATCGCGCCGAAACGATGCAGGGCTAACCAGCGACAGGCATCACCACCAGCAAGGCAACGTTGTGCTGCCCACGACGTCGCCATCCGTCCACCAAGGAGGCACTGACCGACCACCGCCAGCAGGGCTCCGACAGACAGAACTCGCCACCACAGCGGGCCCCATCCCATGACGGGATTCAGCAACCGTTGGGTCAGGGCACTCAGCACGACGACCAGCGTCAGTGCCAAAGCAAGGTGTGAGGTCACGATCGCCGAAGGAAGAAGGCGAACCACCGTCAAGGCACCCAATACCCCCTGCATCGCCACAAGGCACACCAGCGCAAAGCAGATCGGAGGAAGCCAAACCGGCAGACGCTGGCGACGCACAATCGTGACGCCCATCGTCACGAGCATGGCCATGCCGACGATGAAGGCATCCAGGCGATGGAACCACTCCAGAAAAACCTGCAGATTCATTTGCCGACCAGGCAAAAAGACTCCGAAGCAGAGCGGCCAATCGGGGCAAGCCAACCCTGCCTCCATCACCCGAGTCGCACCACCGATCACCACAAGGGCAATCACTGCGACAACAAGATGTGCCATCACTTGAGCCAAGCGATGCATCAACAAAGGTGGGTAGATTTTGGTCATCATTGAGACCTCATCCGTTATTCGCCAGATGGGCAATATCTGGACGCTAGCGATCACAACCAACACGACTGGTTGTGACAGGCACTGAAACAATTCAGGGGCTCTTCATCTCACTTCCCTGACGTAAAACCAGTCAAAATCGAGACAAAGCCCGGCTAACACTGCAAACCGCCAACGACTTAACAATCAATTCATAGAGATCAGAACTCTGCCCCATACTCTGAGCAAAGTCAGGGTCTCAAACCATGCAGATCCCATCCGCCATCATCACACTGGTGATCGGAATGGTGTTGGTGATCGGTGGATTCTGGTTGAGTCAATCCCTCAACCTCCTACCCGTCCAAGCAAGTATCAACGCACCGATTTACGACGAGCTCTTTAACGTTCTCTTCATAATCGGAGCAATTCTATTTATTGGAATTGTTGGATTGTTGGTATTCAGTCTGATTCGATTTCGACGCCGTAGCGGACAGGTGGGTGATGGAGTCGCCATCGAAGGAAATCTTCCGCTCGAGATTTTCTGGACGGCGGTGCCAGCCGTTGTTGTTTTGTTCGTAGGTCTGTACAGCTACGACATCTATGACCGGATGGGAGGAATGGTTCCCCTCGCCCACGACCATTCAATGGGTGGGCAAGATGAACGCGTTTGGGGAGGAATCAGCTCAGGGTCAATTGATAGCGAAGCATTAACTGGCGTACTTCCAATCGAAGTCACTGCGATGCAATTTGCCTTTCTCTTTCATTACCCAGAAGGTGACATTATCGCTGGTGAATTACACGTTCCCGCAGGACGCCCCGTGTCCCTGAAACTGGAAGCTAAGGATGTCATCCACGCCTTCTGGGTTCCTGAATTCCGCCTTAAACAAGACATCATCCCAGGGCAACCAACACAACTCAGCTTCACCGCAACTCGCCCCGGGCGTTATCCAATTGTGTGTGCCGAACTCTGCGGGCCATATCACGGCGGAATGCGCTCAACCGTGGTGGTTGACGAACCCAACGAATGGGAGAACTGGTTCAGCAGCAATGCCAAACCTGAAGCCACAACGGAGGCCTAAACGATGACGGTCGCAACGCCCACCAAATCACTCACCACGGAGCGACTTCAGCCAACAGGTTGGTTGCGGTACTTCAGCTTCAGCGTTGACCACAAGGTCATCGGTCTTCAATACCTGGTCTGTGGATTTCTGTTCTATTTGATCGGCGGTGCTCTGGCTGGAGCCATCCGCACGGAATTGGCCAGTCCCGTGGCCGATTTCATGACCCGGGATGTCTACAACCAGGTCCTCACTCTTCACGGCACGGTGATGATCTTTCTCTGGATCGTCCCCGTTGTTAACGGCGCTTTTGGCAACTACCTCATCCCGTTCTACGTCGGAGCGCGGGACATGGCATTCCCAAGGCTGAATGCTGTGGCTTTCTGGCTGATTCCGCCGGCCGGGTTGATGTTAATCACCAGTTATTTCCTCACCGGTGCCGCTCAATCCGGCTGGACTGCTTATCCGCCGTTGAGCATCACCACACCTGCAACCGGTCAGGTGATCTGGATTCTCAGTGTTCTTCTGCTAGGTGGAAGTTCTATTTTCGGTGGAATTAATTTCATTGCCACCATCCTCAAGCTGCGGAGACCAGGTTTGAAAATGATGCAACTTCCGATGTATTGCTGGGCAATGCTTGGAACGAGCATTTTGGTCGTGCTTTCGACCCCTGTTTTGGCGGGAACACTTGTTCTGCTGAGCTTTGACATTGTTGCTCACACAGGATTCTTCAATCCAACACTGGGTGGAAACGTGGTGGTCTATCAGCATCTGTTCTGGTTCTACTCCCATCCAGCTGTATACATCATGGTCCTCCCAGCATTTGGTCTGGTAAGTGAAATCCTTCCAGTCCACGCTAGGAAACCATTGTTTGGTTACGTCACGATGGTGTATTCGATCATGGCCATCGTCGGGCTCGGCCTGATCGTTTGGGCTCACCACATGTTTACCAGTGGAACTCCACCCTGGATGCGGCTGTTTTTCACGATTGCAACAGCTTTTATTGCCGTTCCCACTGGAATCAAATTCTTCAATTGGTTGGCAACCCTTTGGGGTGGACGAATCAGTCTTAACAGTGCGGTGCTGTTTTCCTGTGGCTTCATCGTGAACTTCGTCCTCGGCGGCATTACTGGAGTGGCCTTAGCCCAGGTGCCTTTTGACATTCATGTTCACGACACCTATTTCGTTGTTGCTCATTTTCACTACATCGTTTTTGGTGGCTCCGTCTTTGTGATTTTTGCCTCCGTTTATCACTGGTTCCCAAAATTCACTGGGCGCATGCTCAATGAATCACTCGGACGCCTCCATCTGGCACTCACATTCATCGGCTTCAATCTCTGCTTCGGACCACAGCATTGGCTTGGATTGAATGGAATGCCCCGACGTGTCGCTGAATATGACCCGCAATTCACCCTGATCAATCAGTTGAGCTCTGTTGGAGCTTTGCTGATGGCGATTAGCACCCTCCCGTTCCTCTGGAATGTGATTCAAAGCGCACTCGATGGTGCTCCAGCAGGAGACAACCCATGGAACGCATTGACACCTGAATGGCTGACGAGTTCACCACCTCCAGTGGAGAACTGGATCGGTGAAGCCCCTTTGGTGGAAGAGCCCTATGGCTATGGCGTTCCAGCCGATCAACTTGACCTCGCCGCCACAAGTGGACGCGATCTCTGGAGCAATGGCAAATGACAACCCTTCCAAGCCAAAACGAATCCATTCAGACGGAGCATCACGACGACGAACACCACGGTGACTTTCGTCTGTTCGGACTCGCGACATTTCTTGTGGCCGATGGAATGACCTTCGCAGGGTTTTTCGCGGCCTATCTCACGTTTAAAGCAGTCAACCCTCTGCCGGATGGTGCGATTTATGAGCTGGAACTGCCCCTTCCGATCCTCAACACTGTGTTGCTGCTGGTGAGTAGCGCAACCTTCCATCGCGCTGGTAAGGCCCTTCTTCAAGGTGCAACCCAACGATGTCGGCGCTGGCTGCTCATCACGGGTGGACTCGGCCTGGCCTTTTTAGTCAGTCAGATGGTCGAATACTTCACTCTCCCGTTCGGACTCACTGACAATCTGTACGCGAGCACCTTTTTTGCAGCCACTGGATTTCACGGATTGCACGTGACCCTTGGGGCCATCATGATTCTGATCGTTTGGTGGCAGGCGCGTCCCCAGGGCGGCCGGATCACATCAGAAGCCCCGTTCCCGCTGGAAGCGGCAGAGCTGTACTGGCATTTCGTGGACGGAATCTGGGTGATCCTCTTTGTCATCCTGTATCTGCTCTAAAGCCTTGCCACAGCAGGGGGCACGGTCCAGAATCCTTAAACCGGGATGCCGTTGATGCTGGTTGGCAAAGAGTTATTGGACAAAGCCCGGTCGCTCAGCAACCGGCCAGAGGATGACATCGCCCGTGGATGTGGGTACGTCGGTCCTACGGGGCGGGTGCTCCGTAAAAGCTTTTACAGAGCTCTGGTCGAGGCCAAGGGCTACAAACTTCCCTCCACGAGTTCCCAGGGCAGCGGCACACGCGGACGCCAAGCTGAATTCAGAACCAGGGTGCACGGCAATGGCAATCTGTTAATCGGCCACGCCTACACCAAGCGGCTGGGACTGGAACCAGGGCAAGAGTTCAAGATTGAATTGCGTCAAGACACCGGCGCCATCTGGCTCCTACCGATGGATCAAGACGACGACGAGGCTTCGCTCGATCAGAGCATCGACAACCTTCAAGACCAACCATGAGCCGCCAACCATTCCTTCGATAAGGAAGGTTCGGGCCTGGACGATGCATCCGAAGCATGGACGCCGTCCAACAAGCGCTCGGCATACCGCGCCAGTTGATCTGCTTCGAGATTGACGCGATCACCGACCGCACGGTTCATCAGTGTGGTCACACCCCAGGTGTGAGGAATCACGGCGAGGGTGAAGTGCACTCCGTCGTCCGCGCACCGCGCCACCGTGAGACTGATCCCATCCACGGCAATGCTTGCCTTCTCACAGACGTAACGACCAAAACGAGGCTCCAGCCATCGCAGTTCAAGCTCCCAGGACTGTAGGCGGGCCTCAATCGATGTCACCTCGCCGACCGCATCGATATGACCGCTCACCAAATGTCCACCCAGACGGTCACTCAAACGCAAAGCCGGCTCCAGATTCACCGCACCTCCGCGATCAGCCTTGGTGCCCAGCGTGGTTCGGGACAGAGTTTCTTCGCTCACATCCGCCAAAAACCCATCGCCGCTCCGTTCTGCCACCGTTAGGCAAACACCATCAACAGCAACGCTGTCTCCGAGCGCCAACGGAGCGAAGGCCCCACAGCCTTCAATCAGTACCCCTGACGAGCGCCGCTGGATTGTGCCGACCGCCTGAATAAGGCCCGTAAACATGCCTGGGATCTGTCATCACCATGACCTGGTCATAATCGAAGTAAGGGCCGCGTCATCACCATGGTTGAAATGAGCGTGGCCGGCATCGCTCTTGATGCCGCCAGCCGAACCCCGATCGTGTTGCTGCGTGATTCCAGTGGCCGTCGACAAATTCCGATCTGGATTGATCAGGCCCAGGCCCACAACATCATGGCCGGCCTGCAGGGAACGACACCTCCGCGCCCACTCAGCCATGACCTGATGGCGACGTTGCTGGTCGTGGCTGGTCTGGAGCTCGATCGGGTCATCATCCACGCCATCGAAGAAAACACCTTTCATGCAGCCCTCAAACTGCGCGAGGAAGGAGCGAACGAGGAGGACATTGATGATGCGAATCTGATCGATATTGATGCCAGACCCAGTGACGCGATTGCCCTAGCCGTTCGAACTGGCAGCAGCATCTGGATGTTGGAAGAGGTGGTTGCAGAGGCGTCGATCCCCGTGGATGCGGAGGCCGATGCTGCTGATCAGAGTGCCTTCAGCCGCTTCGTGGACGACCTGAGTCCAGCCGCGCTCGTCCGTCATCTCAAAAACCGGGATAACAATCCGGACTCCACCCGTTGAAACGCCCCTTTGGCCGCGGCCGATCGGTGAGCCTCTTCACCCTCGGCACAATGCGCGCTTTGACATCGGTTCAACAAATGACCGATGTGGTCGAAGCCGCTGTCGCCGCCGGGATCAACCATCTGGAGACAGCACCGGCCTATGGCCCTGCTGAGGATTTTCTTGGCCAAGCACTGGCACACGTCCACAACCGAGGACATGATCCAGACACGGGCTGGGTGATTACCAGCAAGATTCTTCCAGGTTGCAGCGTCGACGACGGTCAACGTCAGCTGGACGGAATCCTGCGGCGGCTAAACATCTCAACGCTGGACAACCTGGCGGTTCATGGCATCAATCGACCCGATCATCTCGATTGGGCTCTGAACGGGGATGGGGCTGCGCTCCTCGACTGGGCACTGAGCACGGGGAGGGTTGGACAGGTCGGATTCAGTAGCCACGGTGCTGATGCTCTAATCGAAACGGCGATCAGCAGTGGCCGATTCAGCTTTTGCAGCCTGCATCTGCATCTTCTTGATCAGCAACGCTTCCCATTAGCCCAGCAGGCCCTTGATCGAGGGATGGGCGTGATGGCCATCTCACCGGCAGACAAAGGCGGCCGACTCCAGGCACCGAGCACGACTCTCCGGGATGACTGCCAGCCGTTCCACCCCTTGGAACTCGCCTATCGCTTCCTCCTCGCTTCAGGCGTCACGACACTGACCTTGGGTGCGGCGGAGCCAGATGACTTGCGACTCGCCCACACGCTGCAACAGGCAGATGGTGCCCTCAGCCAGCAAGAGAGCAAAGCCATCCAACGGATGGAGCAACAGCGACAAGCGCGATTAGGCGCTGATCAATGCCACCAATGCCAGGCCTGTTTGCCCTGCCCGCAGGGCGTTCCCATTCCTGATCTCTTACGACTGCGCAATCTGGCCCTGGGCCATGACCTCATGGCGTTTGCCCAAGAGCGCTACAACCTGATCGGTCGCGCCGGGCACTGGTGGGAACAGACCAATGCTTCGGCTTGCAACCGCTGTGAAGCCTGCCTACCTCGCTGCCCCCACAGCTTGCCGATCCCAGACCTGCTCGCCGAGACCCATCAACGGTTACAAGCGGCCCCGCGACGACGGCTCTGGGGATGACTCCAACCACCGTTGACGCAACACCTTTTGGTCTTGATCAGACAGCGGATTCAGAGACCAGCACCGTGACCAGACCTCGGTCGGGGGAACGAGAAGATCACGCCAACGTTCCGGCAGAGCTGCCCGTGCCTGTCTGCGTTGATCCATCTCCACGGCCGGCAGCCAGCCATCGGCGAGCAAGCGTTGCTGAAGAGTCCCATCCCAGGCCTGTTCCACCCAGCTGTGAGGCAAAGGTTCCCGTGTCGTGGCGGGGCGTGACAGCAGCGTCCAATGCAACGGCGCACCGGTGCGTGGAAGAGCAGCAGACAACCGCTGGTCACGACGTAAAAGAGTCATACAGCGTTGGAGGGGAAGCACCACCGCCAACGCGTTGTCTTTGAGCAGCCAATTCAATCCCTGCCGATCGTCGTAAGCCAGCACCTGACGGCGAAGACGCTGCAACGCATCGGAACCGGTCATCTTCGCCGCCAAATCAACCGTGAAGCGCGGACTGGCCGGTAAGACGAGGCGCTGCTGAAGACCAGGCTGCAAGAGCCACTCCCAATCCATCGGAGCGAGAGGCAATTGGGGCGACGTTTTCCAAAGAATGACGTAGGGACTCACCGCAACGGGGAGGACCGCTGAGGCCATCTCAGGAGACAGGCCTTGGAGATAGCGGACCGCCTGATCACCCAATCGATCGGACAATGGGTCAGCGGCCAGTGGTTGTAGATCGGCCACTTGGCAACGGTCCAACCAGCCATCCGAAAGGGCTAAAAGATCAGCGGTGCGGAAGAGCTCTGCATCACAACCAACAGCATCAGAGCTGCGCTGCACCTTCCAGGGTGACGGCAACGCTTTGGTCCAACGGCTCGGCAGGATGTCATCGGCAACCAGCAGCGTGGGTGGTCGTTCCCTCGGTCGGCATCCTGCCAAGACCATCGCTGCTGCACCTCCGCACAAACGGAGCATCTGGCGACGACTCAATACCCCAGATCCAGCGAAGGAGTGTTGGCTCATGCCGATGAACCTACGGAGGCAGCATGCAGAGTTTCCAGTGCTTGCTCACAACCCTCCAGCAGGGAGCCGGTGGACGCACCGCGCAGCTGAGCCAGGAACAGCAATGCACCAGCACCCACCCCTTCTTTCACATAGCCATCCTCAAAATCCCTGAGTTCCTGGTGCCGACTATTGGTAAATCGCAAGCTGCTGTGCACGCCAACGATCGGAACCTGATAACGATCAGCTACGGCCTCAAGCAGACAGGTCAGGGCGGGCGGTGAACCCTCGAAAAGACGCTCAGTGGCTAGCCACGCCGTTGTTCCAAGCACAAGACGCCGACCCAAGGCGATGCGATCGCTGGGCGGCATGCCATGCAGCGCCAATGCCACAACAGCCAGCATCTGACTTCCACCACCGAGGAGGACTGGCTGATCACTTTGGATGAGTCCGGTCAATAACCCAGCGGCCATCGCTTGAAACGGATCACCAACTGCCGCCACGATCAATCCCGCGGACGCATCCGAGGGCAACTTGGCGCGAGCCAGACCGGCTGCCACCAACTGAGCCTTCAAGGCTTTGGGTGGATGGAGTGCACTGCCGCTGATCCACTGGCTGACCTCAAACCCCAAACCGGCCAGCACACCAAGGGCTGTGGTGGTTCCGCCAGGGACACATTCCGCCAGCACTAGTGGCCTCCGCAGTCCGGCACCCATCCGGTGGCCTTGCGACCAGAGCCGGTGCACCCTCTCCAGCGGCATGCTCGCCCCGCTTGAGACACACCCCGATGGTCCGAGCTGGCTGGATTCCAAGCGAAGGTGGGGTCGGTCGGCCTGATGGTCCAACCCCAAGGCAGCGATGTGTGGTGTAAGTGCCAATCGCGACAAGGCCACATGACTCAGCAGCGCTGGACTCACCCCGGCGGGCAGCGGAGGAAGAGGCCAACGACGACGCTCACCCGGGCCATCCAGCATCAATTCGGCATCAGCCAGGGCCGTGAAGCGTCGCGATTCAGCGGTTGATCCAGCCGCAGAAATCCCCGGATGTTCAGCGGTGCGCGTCCCGGCCAACACCAGCAAAAGATCAGCAGACAGGTCACCTGCCCAAGGTGCAAGCCGTGCGACAACATCTTCGGCGGGACACCTCCCCAGGATGTCAATTTCAGAGTGGGTCAAGCGCGACGAGGGCATGGAGCGCAGACGGTGGAGCCGGAATCGGAGAACGCAGGCGGGGGAAAATCCAGAACGCAAGTGCATGCAACGCCAGCACGTAGACCAACTCCTGCACAACCACCAATGCCAATGCCATGAGCTGAACCTCTGCGAGGTCTGGGGTTAAAGGCAACTGGAGAACGGTGATCAAACGATCGAGCAGGGCGGCACCTGCTCGAGTAATGACAATCCAAAGGTTTTCTCCAACCAGCAACGACAGCACCACCACTCGCACAAGAAATCCTGCGGTTCCGAGCACCACCCCGATAGACCAACTCACCCACCATGTCCAGCCTCGACACCAGCTCCATCCCAACCAGAGGGAGAGCAAGCCGTAGGGGAACAGCAGCAAGGGTCCTCGCACCGGCCCCATCAGCGCTGTTAAGAGCAGAACAGCAATCACCAACCCCTCCAAACCCGCTCGCCCACCCCGCCTTAGCTGGAGCAGCGCTAGGGGCAGCGGGAGGGCCAAACGAAACAACGCTCCCCCCACGGGGAGGTAATACAGCGCCAACCAAATCAAACCCGTCGTAGCCGCTAGATACGCCCCTTCAACGAGACGAACCGCTTGCCGTCGCGTCAATGGCGCTGGATTCGAGCTCATGGCGACGGAGCAATGCTCTCAATCCGCTCAACGGCGAAGGGAACATTGGAGCGACGCAGAGCACGCGTCACCATTTCCGCTGGAGCAGAGGGATCGGCTGCAGAAAGTCGAATCGTGATGCGATAAGGCTGGAGTTGCTGGGGTGGAACCGACGATGGCTCGATTGTCGATGGATCTTGCGATAGCTCCACAGTGAGTTCAGGAGCAACTGGCTCGTCAGACGAGTCCAGGTCATCGGCTTCCAACACACCGGCCGTTGTTTCTTGAGCGGCGGGAGCCGTCGACAACGGGGTGGACGCACTTGCGGTACCCCCTTCAACGGATTGGCCCGTCATCGGGACGGGGTCACTGAAACGAGTTTCTAGATCCTGAGCGATTGGGCTATTGGCACACCCCTGGAGCAGCAGCACGATCCCGATCGGGAGAACGATCCTCGATGGCATTAGCTGTTTGCAGGCTTGATCACACGCACCGCACTGGCACGCAATCGACCTGTTTTGGTCGTTGCGGGGGGCTTTTTGGCAGCCGGCTTCTTTGTTGCTGGTTTCTTGGTGGCCGTTGATTTACGCCGAGAGGTTTTCTTTGCTGCAGCCTTGGCTTCAAGCAGTTCGACCGCCTCCGCAAGGGTCACATCATCAGCCCCTTTGCCCTCGGGAAGGGAAGCGTTGACCTTGCCCTGCTTCACATAAAGGCCATAGGGACCGTCGTAGACCTGAATGGTCTCTTCGCTGCCCTCGGGTTTGCCGAGATCCTTCAGAGCTGTGCGACCACCACGCCCACGCTTAGGCATCGCCAGAAGCTCAAGCGCGCGTGTCAGGCCAACGCCCAACACATCGTCATCCCCCTTCAACGAGCGATAGTCCTTTTCGCCTTTCCCTTTATCCCAAACCACATAGGGACCGAACCGTCCCAGCCCTGCCTGCACCTTTCCACCATCGGGATGTTCACCCAACAACCGGGGTAAGCGCAGCAGGCCCAAAGCATCGTCCAGACTGAGATCCTCAGGCTTCACCCCTTTCGGAAGAGACGCCCGCTTCGGCTTGGGGTTGTCGTCGCTGACCTGTCCCCGCTGGACATAGGGCCCGTACTGCCCAAAGAGCAGGTACACCAAATCCCCGGTTTCAGGATCCTCACCGAGGGCCTCTGGTCCATCCGCCTTTTGCTTGAGGATCAGCTCTGCCTGCTCTTCATCAAGATCTGCGGGAGTGATTTCCCGAGGCAAGGTGGCCTTGATCAGCTCCTCTTCCCCTTCATCACTGACCCGCTTCGATTCGAGATAAGCCCCAAAGCGACCGATGCGGACCACACAGGACAGACCCTCCAGGTCGACGGTTCGGGACGCACCAGGATCGATATCCCCCTCGCGCTGCTGAACCTGCAGCTCTAGCCCCTTGTCACCCTTAAAGAAGGTTTCGAGGTAGGGCAACCACTCGACTTGCCCATGGGAAATTTCGTCGAGGGTGTGCTCCATCCGAGCGGTGAAGCTGGTATCGACCAGATCGGGAAAGTGCTCCTCCAGAAGAGCTGTCACCGCAAAGGCCGTAAAGCTGGGTGTGAGGGCATTGCCCTGCAGGGTTGAGTACCCACGGTCCACAATCGTGCCGATGATCGAGGCATAGGTGGAAGGGCGACCAATCCCTTCCTTTTCCAACATCTTCACCAGGGACGCTTCGCTGAACCGAGCCGGGGGTTGGGTCTGGTGGCCGAGTGGCTCAACATTCGTTGGTTTGGGTGCATCCCCAACCGCCAGGGCTGGAAGAAGAACTTCTTGGCCCTCGAGTGCAGCATTGGGATCATCACTTCCCTCGACGTAGGCACGGAAGAAGCCAGGAAAATCAATGCGCTTTCCGCTGGCACGAAATGTGGCATCGCCGGAGCTGAGATCCACCGCGAGCATGGTGAGGCGGGCCTCAGCCATCTGGCTGGCGACAGTGCGTTTCCAGATCAGCTCATAAAGCGCGAGGTCGCGGCCATCAAGTCCCGTATCACTGGGTGTCCGGAAGCGTTCTCCGGATGGGCGAATCGCTTCATGGGCCTCCTGAGCATTGCGGGCTTTGGTACTGAACTGGCGCGGAGCCTTACTGAGGTAGTCCTTGCCGTACAGGCCTTCAACGCAATTGCGAGACGCCGTGATGGCCTGATCAGACAGGTGGACTGAATCCGTCCGCATGTAGGTGATGAAGCCGCGCTCATAGAGCCCTTGCGCACAACGCATCGTCTCCCGAGCAGAGAGACGCAACTTGCGGTTGGCCTCCTGCTGAAGCGTGCTGGTGGTGAACGGCGGGACAGGCTTACGAACCGTTGGCTTTTCTTCCACCTGATCCACGGTCCATGCCGCCGCCGCGACGCGATCAGCCAGCGTCCGCGCCTCCGTCTCACTCAGCAGCCGCACGTCGCTGCCGGCTTTGAGCCCACCGGTGCTTTCGTCAAAATCATTGCCGCTGGCAACGCGCTTGCCGGCCACATGGGTGAGCTTGGCCTCGAACGCACCACTGGCTTGCTCGAGTTTTGCTTTCAGATCCCAGTAACTGCCACTGCGAAACGCCCGGCGAGCCCGTTCCCGCTGCACCAAAAGGCGAACTGCAACGGACTGAACCCGTCCAGCGGACAGCCCCCAAGCCACCTTCTTCCAGAGCAAAGGAGAGAGGGTGTAACCGACCAAACGGTCCAAGATTCGTCTTGTTTCCTGAGCATGAACCAGTTCCATGTCCAGGTCACGGGTCTGATCGAGCGCCTTGGAGATCGCTTCTTTGGTGATCTCATGGAACACCATCCGTTTGGCTGGAACCTTGGGAGCCAAGAGCTGCAGCAGATGCCAGCTAATGCTTTCGCCTTCCCGATCTTCGTCCGTCGCGAGCAGCAGCTGGTCGGCACCCTTCAGGGCATCTTTGAGTTCTCGAACGGTCTTCTTCTTGTCCTTGGGGACCACGTAGAGGGGTTCGAAATCCGCCTCCGTGTTCACACCAAGATTGGCCCATTTCTGGCCTTTAGCCGACGCAGGAATTTCGCTGGCGTTATTGGGCAAATCGCGCACATGCCCCATGGATGCTTCAACCTTGAAGCCCTTGGGTAGGAAGCCACGAATCGTGCGGGCCTTCGTAGGGCTCTCAACGATGACGAGGGTGTGCGCCACAGAAAAGCCATGAACCGTGACCCTTCTTTATCGCACCGACCTCCGCCGTGCATGAGAAAGCCGTCACTTCGAAAGTCGCTGAGGAGCGCCGCTACAGTCACCCCGTGAGATTGGATCGCGCCAAGTCATGCCCGAATTGGGTGCTCTACTAATCGCAACCCAGGCCATGGCTGCGCCAGGCGATCTGCTCAATCTGTCTTTAAACGCTTCGGCCGTCCTTCCAGAGGCCGCGGTGCTGCTCACCATGGTGGCCACACTGTTGGTGGACCTGGCCGGTGAAAAAGCAGCTGCACGCTGGGTTCCTCCGATTTGTTACGTCGGCCTTGGAGGAGCATTGGCTCTCCTGGCGTTGCAATGGGGTGCTCCACCTGAACCCTCGTTTTTGGGGGCATTCATTGCCGACAATTTGGCTGTGGCGTTCAGGGCTGTTATCGCCCTTTCAACACTTTTATCTCTGCTCATTAGTTGGCGTTACGCCGAGCAGAGCGGAACTCCGGTCGGTGAATACGCAGCAATTTTGTTGGCCGCAACTCTTGGAGCGATGTTGCTCTGCGGCGCTACCGATTTGGTGAGTGTGTTCATCTCCCTCGAGACACTCTCAGTCGCCAGCTACTTGCTCTCTGGCTACATGAAACGAGATGCCAGGAGTTCAGAAGCCGCCCTCAAATATCTCCTGGTCGGTTCCGCAGCTGCTGCTGTTTTCCTGTATGGCTCCTCCCTGCTGTACGGATTGAGCGGAAGCACCAGCTTGGAAGCGATCGGTCTAGCTCTACAGACCAGCACCACTCCACTCGCAGCGCTCGCCCTGGTTTTTGTCTTGGCGACCGTTGCCTTCAAGATCGCGGCTGTTCCATTCCATCAATGGACACCAGACGTGTATGAAGGCTCTCCCACACCTGTGGTTGCCTTCCTGTCGGTGGGCTCAAAGGCGGCTGGATTTGCCCTGGCCTTACGCATTTTGGTGGGATGCTTTGGCGCCTTTGATGGCCAGTGGAAGCTCCTCTTCACAGTGCTGGCAGTTCTCAGCATGACCCTGGGCAATGTCGTGGCCCTAGCCCAGACCTCCATGAAACGGATGCTGGCCTATAGCTCCATCGGCCAAGCCGGTTTTGTGATGATCGGTCTTGTCTGTGGAACAGAAGACGGCTTTGCAGCCATGGTCCTGTACATGGCGGCCTATCTGTTTATGAACCTGGGCGCCTTTGCTTGCATCATTCTGTTTTCCATTCGAACCGGAAGCGACCGAATTTCTGACTACGCGGGCCTTTATCAAAAGGACCCACTGATCACCCTCGGACTCAGCCTTTGCCTGCTCTCCCTCGGTGGCATTCCTCCAATGTTGGGATTCTTCGGCAAGATTTATCTCTTTTTTGCAGGCTGGGCTGATCACCAATACCTCCTGGTGGTGGTCGGTCTGATCACCTCAGTGGTGTCGATCTACTACTACATCTCAGTGATCAAGATGATGGTCGTCAAAGAGCCCCAAGAAGCTTCGGATGTGGTTAAGGCTTATCCAGAGGTCCAGTGGTCATTGATGGGCATGCAACCCCTTCGCTTCGCGTTGATTGGCTGTGTCGCTATTACGGCGATCGGAGGCATCCTGTCCAATCCGCTCTTCCAGTGGGCAAACGCTGCAGTCACTGAAACACCGCTTCTGCAAGAAGCCATTGCGCAATCCTCCCAAGCTGGCCTTGGCTGAGCACACCGCAACAGGGCCTGATGTCGTCGCTGAATTGCGCAACATCAACAAGATTTACGGCAGTGGTGATCTTGAAGTCAGGGCTCTCGATGGTCTGAACCTGACCGTTCAACGTGGTGACTATTTGGCGGTCATGGGGGCCAGTGGTTCCGGCAAAAGCACTGCCATGAACATCCTTGGTTGCCTCGACCGTCCCAGTTCCGGGAGCTATCGGCTGAATGGCACCGCTGTGGAGCTTCTGGATGACGATTCTCTAGCTGATGTGAGGAACCAATCGCTTGGCTTTGTTTTTCAGCAGTTCCATCTCTTACCCCAGGCAACAGCCATGGAGAACGTGATGCTGCCGATGATCTACGCCGGAGTACCCAACGAGGAGCGCCGTGAACGTGCCAAAGAGGCACTGATCCGCGTGGGATTAGGACAACGACTCAGCAACCGACCCAACCAACTCTCAGGAGGACAACAACAACGCGTCGCCATTGCAAGAGCCATCATCAACCGACCAGCCCTGCTGCTCGCCGACGAACCCACGGGAGCCCTCGACTCGACCACAACAGCTGAAGTGCTCGATCTTTTCGACGACCTCCACAGCCAAGGAATCACCCTTGTTCTTGTGACCCATGAAGACGACGTTGCCGAGAGGGCCCGAGAGGTGGCTCGTTTCCAAGATGGTCGGGTGGTGGAGCTCAGTCGCTCTGGTCAGGACCACAGCAGCGTGGGTGGTCGAAGCTGACTCATGCCCCAGGGAGGGGCACAATGACCTCAGGTCCAAGCTGTGATGACTGGCCCGTCTCAACACCTAACGGTGGCTGTGGTGGAGGACGATCCACGCATCCGCCAACTCATTGAAGATGAAGTGGTGGATGAGGGCCATCAGGTCGAAAGCTTTGTGAGTGCGGAATCCTTCCTCGAGAAGGTGAACACAACCTCATACAACTTGGTTCTTCTGGATCTGATGCTGCCTGGAATGAACGGTCTGGAGTGTCTGCTCACTCTGCAAGGCATGCCCTGGGGCGGCCAAGTCAAGCCGATCGTCATCGTGGTGACAGCACTCAACGACGGCGCAATGCGGCAGCAGGTTTTTGAAGCAGGGGCCAGTGATTACATCCTCAAGCCCGATCTATTTCTCTGCCTTCCAGAGCTGCTGAGTCGCCATGCGGAGGGTGCTGCAACGGAACCGTCACCATGACGCGCGTCTCCGTTTGGCCGGATGCCAACGCTGACTGAGTCAAGCTGAGAGCTCCCCCCCAAGCTTCCACCAGCTGGCGCACCAAGGGCAGGCCTAGCCCTGCTCCTTCGACATAACGCCCATCCCGTTCGATCTCCGCCCGCGCAAATGGACGCTGCCAACGGTTCAGCTCGTTGTCGCCAACAGGAGGGGCTGACCCAATGCTGATCAGCTCTAGTGCACAAAAGGACACTTGCGGCAACGGCCGCACAGTGAATCGAATCGTCTTTCCGGTGCATCCATGGCGAAAGGCGTTGTCCAACAGTTGATCGAGGACAAGACACAGAGCGTTGTCATCGAGGTTGGCCAGGCACAACGGCTCCACCAAGCTGCGATCGAATCGAACGCGATCACGCTCCAACGGCGGAAGTTGCCGATACCAAGCCTCGAGACGTGGAACCAATG
>NZED01000051.1 GCA_002690325.1 Synechococcus sp. ARS1019 | reverse complement strand
GCAACCATGCCCTGCTCTTGCAGCACGGGATTCTCTATCTCGGCCCTAACACGATCAAAAAACAGTGCCGCGAACTTTGGTCTTTCCTGCAGTGGGGCCAATGGAATCGGCCACCGAGCGCCAAGTTGCGGGAAAAGACGCTTCAGACCTTGGTCGGTCTGGCTGGCGATCACCCAGCCAACATTCACACCATCCTGATCTCCTTTGAATCCATCTTCGGAACCCTGAGAACAGGGCTGATCAAAGCAGGTCAGAAACGAAAGAAGCCAGCCAATGGAGAGAACAAACGCGGGTTGTATCGCTACGCCCGAGCACGCACCAAGCGTTTGATCATCGGCCTTGAGCAAGCACTCTCCACCGAAGCCATCGAATGGACAATCCTGTTTGCCAGCCGCGAGTCCAGCAGCTTTGCTCGCTCTTGCTACACACAATTGATTAAAGAAGGCCATGACCTGAGCGCCATCCCAATCGAAAACTTTGTCCAAAGTGCCGACTTTGCCTCGATCAACCCTGAGGAGCTCGAGGCCAGCCTGAACCGGCTGAAGCAGAAGCGCCGCGTCACGATTGATCGCTTCCGTTACGAGGACACCATCAGCGCAAGCGATCCAACGCGTGTGCTTTGGGCTGTGCTGGAGCGGGCGCTCCCTCAGCAGGCACGAGAGTTACGGGGGGCTCTCACGGCCGACACGGAGAACCCCAATCTTCAACGCCTACCGAACCCTGGATTAAGCGAACGCGGCCTGGAACTCGCAACACAGGCCCGACCGCTCTTCAACAAACGAGAGTGGAAATTGTTCCGCAAGTTTCTCGAAAAAAATTTCACCAAAACCGCTTAATCCACCATGGCCCAACCCCATCACTTCATCCGAATGAAACAGCACAAGTTGCTGTACGGGCGCGTGCCTAAAGCTGCGAATTCGTCCATTAAGGCTGCACTATGCCGCCTTCTCACGGAACGCCCTCTCAAAGGGACGAAAACCACATCGGACAAGTTCTGGCAAACCGAAACCAACGATGAAACTGAACTCATCACGCTGCGAAAAGCACGCAAATATCGCCACAGCCATTTCAGTTTCAGCTTTGTTCGCAATCCATTCGACCGACTGATTGCGGCTTACAACAACAAAGTGATTGAAATTGAAGAGCCCCCCATGCCCATGCAGCGGATGGGCATCTGTCATGGCATGTCCTTCAGCGATTTTCTCGATGTCTTGATCGCAACCCCCTTCAATCGTTACGACGTCCACGTCTTGCCGCAAAGTCAGTTGCTCTGCATCGGGCGTCAGATCATTCCAAAATTTGTCGGCCGCGTCGAACAAATCGACGACCATTGGCATGAGCTTCGCTCCATCTTGGCTCGCCAAGGCATTGAGGTAATGGAATCACTCCCACAGAAAAATGTACGGCGGACTGAGCGAAACAGCCTTCGCTCCTACTTTCACGACGATCGCTTGATCGAGAAAACCGTCCAGCTTTATGGGGATGATCTTCAACTGTTTTATAGCGATTGCAGCCTCGCTCAACTGATTGATAACGAGCCTTTGATGCCGATCGAGCCGCTGCAAAGTCGGTCGCTGAAGTTGTCCTCATGGTTGCGTCACTATGGCCTTCGGCAATAAGTGGTTCGACGCCATCGATGACTGGCGTTGTTACCGCCAAATCCAACGCAGCTTGCAGGGTCAGCACGATCACATTGCCGAGTCTTTTCGCTCCCTGCTGCCAAATTTCATCATTATTGGGGCTGCAAAATCCGCGACCACATCTCTGGCCACAGTCCTCGGTCAGCATCCAGAGATTCAGATCAGCTCCTCGATGGAGCCCAAATTCTTCGGGCGAAACTATCAGCGTGGTTGGGAATGGTATGCCTCCCAGTTCGCGGGACGTGAGCACAAACAATTCCGTGGTGAAGCCAGCACGATGTACAGCTCGAGCTATCGCTCCTATCGGCAGACACCCCAACTGATTCACCACCACCTTGGTGCCATCAAGTTGATCTATCTCGTCCGTCACCCTCTCGAGCGGATCCAATCACACTGGCGCCACTGGAACGGACGGATCGAAACATGTCCTCCCTTTGATCAGATTCTGCGATCCAAACGCCTGCGCCAACGGGTGGTCGACGCCTCGCTGTACCACCAGCAATGGAGCCGCTATCGAGAGTGGTTCCCCCACGACGCAATCCTCACCATGACGACGGCCGAGCTCACCGATCGACCGCGCCAGAGCATCAGGCGAATCCTGCGTTTTCTCGGGGCGGATTCAAGCTGCAAGGGCCTGTTGGAGCAAGGGCAGTTACCACTCACCAACCCAGCTGGAGCCAAAGGTCGACGGGCGATCCCCCTTCCATGCTGGAATCCTGAGCTGAAGCGAGACACCATCGAACTGATCCGGCCAGACAGCGAGCGGTTCCTGCAGGCGACAGGACGCCCGCTGGACACATGGACGTGGGACTAAACATCGAGACACACAGCGTTGACGGCTTTGCAACCCAGAGCCAGGATCAGTCCATGACCGTCAGACAACAACTGCGACGCATCGCTGTTTATTTCCTCGGCGTTGTTGATCAATATTGGGCACTCCGCGAACCCGGTCAATATGGTGAACAGCCTCCCCAATGCGGCCTCAGCTGCGAAGGAGAATCCTGCCATCGCACAGACGTGCGCTGATCTTCATCGATGAGCACCCAAGAGCAACTCAACAAGCTAAAAAAGGCCCTCGTCATCGCGCAAAGCAATGGCAATCAGCTGTTCATCAGCAATATCGAGCGAGACATCGCCGCCCTTGAGGCCGGTCAAGCCTCACCAATCATTGCCGAATACCTCACTGACGCTGAACGGGAAGCAGAGAAGGGACTATGACGATCCCAATCCCGAAGTGAATGGGAGTTAACACGGATTGTCGAGCAGCAAAACAAGGCCAAGACTGGTGAGGCAGCGTGAGAGGCCTGATTGATGGGGTTCAAAAGCAGAATCTTCGCGACCTCGAAGGGATCCACGATTGATGCTGTCGGTGATGGTTGTTATCTGGTCTGCAACAAATCAAGTTGTATCACCGTCAAAGGCCTTCATAGCGCCCACGCCGCACTGAAAAAACAGGACGGCCTGACCTCCTAAGCCCCTGGATGGGTGAGGATCGGAGCCTTCGTGATGGTTCAGCATGGCACTCGATCAACTCAAGGCCTTTCTGACCACCATGCAGAACGACCCTGCCTTGCGCGATTCAGTCCTCGCGGCGTCCACAGCGGATGATGTCGCCAAAATCGGCCATGGCCTCGGCTACGAGTTTTCGGGAGATGAATTGCTCAGACTGTCTGGTCAGAAAGTGGGGCGTGTCACGGTGACCAAGCAGGAAACCCCAGGGGAATACAACTAACCCAAGTCAATGTTGACGCTGACGTCGGCTGGCCTTGCGCGTCCCGCCGTATTGATAACCCGGTTGACTCGACTGCTCGGTCCAGCAATGCGGACAGGCGAAACGCCACCCCTGCGATCCGGCATGGCGAATTCGGTACTGGAGTGGTCCGGGCTCAGAGCAAAAATCGCAGCGCATTTCCCTGGGTGAAGGCGCCACATCAACTCCGTTGGCTAACGCATCAAGCCTCGCTGTCGTTGCAGTCTTCTTCCGCCAAAGCACGGAGATAACGACGACGCTGAGCAGACTCGTATCCGGTCAGAGGATCGTGGGGTGAATGGGGGCCAGGACTTCTCAACTCCCCATGGGGAGCAACGTCTCTTCTGTTCATGGAATGAGTGGTTATCGTTCGCGCGCTTTGGGCCCTGTCTCAAGGACTCTTTGGCGTTGGATAACGATGGCACACGAACCAACGCTTGTGAAGGGGGAAACCACAACCTGTCAAGAACGACACATTTCAAGGCCAAGCCGCACTCAAACCTGATGCAGTTGCTTAAGACGTCGGTTCGTCCGCCAACGTCGTTTCAAGGTTGGCGTAGGCGTGCTCGAGGTCGTCCCAGGTGAGTTCAACCCAAGGAAGACCTTCATCGATCTCCGATTTCAGCAAGGCTGCCTCGTCATGGAGGCCCTGCTCAACCAGCTTTCGGTACTCCCGGTATTGCGCTGTCCAAGCGATGAGCGAAGGAGTGCTGTTCGTCATCTCTTGATCATGCCAGTAAAAGTAAAGGCCAAGGGTTGGGTTGGATACAGCTCAACAAGCTGATGACATGAGCCATAAGCAGACAACTGATTGCTTTGTGCGTGTCCGCCAAGGACAATTCAATGATCAAGATCGGCGGTGCGCTGACTGTTCAGGCTCCTGCGCCAACAGTTCCCGCCCAACTGTGCTGCTGATACTTTGGTCGGCACGCTCGGGATGGCCACACCAAAACATCAGCTGCACCTCTGGACGTCATGGCCCAAGGTGCCACAAACCAGATACTTCACTAATCCAGCCTCAGTTCACTGTTGGTTGGTCAGGGGCATCCACAAACAAACGAGATCGATATTGTCAGATGCCTACATCACCGCTAAAGGAGACATAGTCTCACTCTCATCAGGCGCAATGAAAAGCAAAGCACTTGCCTTGTTGATGTTGACGGGTCTTTTGAGTGGGTGCAACATCGATATCGACGGGATCAAACAAGGTGCAGAAGAGCTCAAAAAAGAGGTTGAATCATCAAACCTGAAGGATTGCAAAGACGAAGACGGCAATCCGTTGCCTGAATGGGTTTGCCGCAAAGATGATGCAACCGACAGCAACAACTGACAAGCAACCTTCTCACCCAAACACGCTTGTGACATTCAAGGAACTTGTGAGCAGCTACATCGCAGGAACAACCAGTTTCGACGAACTAACACTTTCGATCAGATGTGAGTCCTGCTATGGATCAGTCTTTGACGAAGCCCAAGATCAACTCGGAGCCCAAAATCAGTTAATGGAACGACTCGCCGACGAATTTCCTAACTATCACAAGAGCCTGGCCAAAGAACGAGACCTCGAGATCTGATCGATCCACACGGAGAGTCAACATTCGGTCATGAGGCGAGTACAGCTACAACAGCTCCAGATCTTGATCATCCTGCTTGCAGTGTTTTCAGGAATGCATGCGAAAGCCTTTGATGGTGGTGGATTTCAGGATGCACAAACTCCAAGCACGATTGACTTCGACAGCCTTGAATCACTACCGGATTACAGCAGGTTTCACGCACATTGCCTTCAGCAAGAACGATCGATGTGGGGTGATGTGGCCGAACTCATGGAAGACCTTGCGATATCACACTGCACATGCATGTACATCGGTCTAGAGACAAAAGGCCGATTCGATATCAGCAGCCGAGAGAGCGTGTCCGCCGATTGCTATCGCCAAGGCATGCGGAACAACAAAGCAGGTTTTATTCAGTGGGCCCTTCCCCTACACCAACAACGCCTACAGCAACAACAGTGAAGGTTCTCACCAACGAACAGGGGGCTGACAACGCCTCCAACCTGTTTTTTGCATGGTTAACCAAGCTTCAATGGCGTTATGGCGAAGCATCCGTCGCATCGCCTGCGGCACAGGGGGGAAGGGGTCTTCAAAGCTGTAGGTCTTGATCAACACCCACTGAGCATGGGCCGTCGAGGCATCGGGCTTGAATTCCACCAACAAACGTTGCTGCTCATTCAGCAACCAACCCTCACCACCGGTTTTCTCTGGATATCGACTGGGGTCTAAACGTGGCTTCCACATTCCTCAATTCTGTCGAAACCACAGCCCCACTGAGAACCGTCGCCGGCTCGAACGAGCAAATGAGAATGGATAGAGATGGCTGGAGAGCCCAAACAGGACTCTTCCATCAGCGACGTACAGCCTTCTCCTTGAGATGAGATGCTGTCGCAAGCGTCAAAGCAGATTTCCCAGTGACTGCAGAGGATTTCGACTATTCAGCCTCGATCTCATTCATGGATGTCAGAGAGTTTCTGCCATTCATTGATCCTGAAAACTTATCAGCACAAAATGTTCTGGATGTTTTGCTCTACCTCTTCAATCAAAAGCCAGGATTCATTGACAGAGGCCATGAAGCAAACAATCGGGACACAGCTTGGATTAACGCGTTTTTATTCAGGCTGAAGGTAGAGATCAACGCAGAAGGCATGGAATGCTTTGTCGTCGAAACCGTTGGCTCCAGTGTTGACAAAATGGCAGAACTACGGTGAGCAGCGAACTCCCAGATCCCTCAACACCCAACAACACACGGAGAAAGTTGACATATTGAAGCCAAGGAATTGGATCGAATGGGAACCAGTCGTGACGAGCTGATTCAACTGTTGAGCCACCAGCCCAACGAGCCAAGCCTGGCCCAACGCATTAAAGACGTTGAGGCTGAGCAACCAGCGGATCTCACTAGGGATGCAGATGCCCTCGAAGGGGTCTGGGAGCTTCGCTGGAGCAGCTCAAGCCAGCCCTGGCTCAAACAAGGCCCATGGATCGACAACCTACAAATTTTGGACCCAGCCAATCGGCGAGGTTGCAATATCTTGACCCTCCGAGGCCCATTGGGATCCCTTGGTGGAATCAGTGTTGAAGCAACGCTCAATCTCTTCAACAGCACAAGAGTTGAAGTGACCTTTCAACGGGGAGGCTGGGTTGGACCACGAGGTCGCGGAGCTCCAGGGTGGAAACTGATGCGTGACGTTCAACAAAGCTTTCCTGCATGGCTCGACATCACTGTTGTGGATGATCAACTCCGCATCTGTCGAGGCAATGCAGGAACAACATTTGCCCTATTGCGACGAAAGGACAAACAACTCTCTGAGTTCTTTAACATCGCACAATCTTCAATGTCATCCCAATGACAAGGAGCCCAAAACAACAACACTAAGGAGGATCGATTGTCGGCAGGATTCGATCCAATTCTTTCTGAAAATCACGACTGCTAAGAGGTTGTGCGCCGCGTTGGCGCCGATTTTTAGCCAGCACAGACATAATCCAAAACGTTTGAAACATCGCCAAACAAAGACCTACAACAACAAACGCATTGGACGAGAATGTGAACTCAGAAACCATCATTGGATCAGACGACACCTCTTGCAAACTCAGAGAACAAGCAGCTTTAACAGACTCGTTTTTACCGTAAGCGTCACAAAAAAGAGGAAAAACAGCTCACCACATCGATGAGCTGATAACCAAACCATTCAATCTTGGTCCAAGAACTAAAGATCAGCTATAGACCTTGGCAATCAGAGGACCGGCTTCTTCATCGGTACAAACCGGAGTCACTGTCCAATGCATAATTTCAGCCCATTCCGCAGCATGCTGATAACACACATTGGGATCATCCGTTTCAACAATGATCCAACCTTCGCATGAGCCAGGACCGTGCAAACGCTTGAAAGACTTGGTGCCTTCAGGGAAAGGGGCCCCACCAGCCAGGAACTTTCGAGCGGCAACTTCGTGATAGCCAGTTTTGAATGACCAATGCATGAGGAAGGTCATAAAGAGGTTCCGAAACAACTTTAATTTTATAATAAATCAACGTCGCCAGCTGCTTATCCGCATCTCAATCCGACCATGAATGAAAGATAATTAGAACTCAATTAGTCGATTCTGCCTGTGGGCGATCCACCCAATTGGTTACAACAAATCTTCAAGCTTGCCAAAGCGACCGACATCTTCGGAAAGATCTCAAATTGGAGAGCTGAATAGATTAGAGATGCTGGCTAGAACGACATGGTTACAGGTAGAATTGAATGAAAAGGAAGGCGGAAGAGATCAGACCTCCTCGATCAGCATCCATCGAGAGGAGCCTAGATTACGATGAATCTCAAATGAAAGAAAGCAACATCGAGGCAAGGCAAAAGCAAGCCGAGATCGAGTACGACTGCTAAATCGTTTCAGCAAAAGAGTCAGACCATGCAACTACAAACGTTGGAATCATTTGATCATCACCATTGACTCATTTGCTCGACTGACCTCTTCCAGGGCAAGCCATTCTTCCTTTAGGCGCGCTCCTTTCGGCAGGGGCCGTCAATCCGATGGATGAACGGTGCTCCGTCGGGCGTCTCAATGCACCTGCTCCTCGTTCAT
>NZED01000050.1 GCA_002690325.1 Synechococcus sp. ARS1019 | reverse complement strand
TCTTGAGCTCAATGCTCTGGATGCCCCTTCGCCTGCCACTGCCGAGGATCAGTCAGTGACCACGGGGCCTCCCCTTACGCGATTGAAGTTGAGGCTGACCTTTTTTGATCAAGCCTCGAAGGATGCCAACGCTTCCGTTCGTGACACGAAGAGCTCTGAAATGGAAGACAGAAGATCAACACCACCCTCCTAGAGCTTCGTTGGAAGTAGCCGTTACGTGAGGGCTGGCCCTGGCTGAATCCTGTCGATACCATCCGCCCATGTTCAGTGGCGATCAGGCCCGGGTATGTCTCTCATCCCTTCTCGCCTGAGCGCACTGTTACTCGTTGCTGGCCTCAGCACAGTTGACTTGGGCCTGTTTGATCTTGCGCTGAGAACCGCTTCCCGTACCGCAATTGCTCAGGAGTCCATTTCTCTGCGCACCCGTCGTGGTCGAGGCGGTGTTGAAGTTGTTGTAGGCGGGGTTGGAATCCAACCGGTGCTGCAGCAACGACTCAATGGTCAGGTGTGGGAAGGCAGGTTGCAGACGAAGGGAACTCCTGGTGTCATCGGTGGTCGTCAGCAGTTGTCCGCGCCCGCTTCAGGTTTGAAGAGTGTGTCCATCACCGGGTCGGGCAATGCCTATCGCCTTGAGGTGATTCCCGAGCTGGGGCAGACCTTGCAAGAGCCGGTTGTGAGCGCGGATGGACGGAATTTGATCTTGCAGTTTCCAGGCTTGGTCTCTGTGCCAACGCTGCAGACCGGACGCTTGGATCTCACGACGCCTGGGGCGGTTCCACAGGCGCGGTATGCCCCCGCTCTGCGTCCGAGAGCGGTGGCACCACCGCTTGGAGATATGGCTGTGGGCACGATGGTGCTGCAAAACCGCAGCTTTGTAAATGTGAGTGGTCCGCCGGTGACGCTTGCTCTCAACAATGCACCTGCGAAGGATGCGATTCTTTCGCTTGCAAAATTAGGCGGTTATGGATTCATATACATAAAAGATTCAGATGCAGATCAGTCTGCTGAAGGTGATTCGCGATTAGTCAGTATGACATTTAGTGATGAGACTTATCCACGTGCGATGAATTCTTTGTTGCTCGCGTCAGGGCTTCAGGCAAAGCTTGATGGTCGCACATTGATGGTTGGTCCATCGGTCTCGGGTAAAACTTTTGGACCTCAAATTTCAAAAGTTTTTCGTCTGAATCAAGCTTCTGCAGGATCGGCAGCTGATTATTTGGCAAGTCTTGGTGCCCAAATTAGTAAGGTCAATGTGATCAGCGTCACAACTGGTGAGTCGGCGGGAATTGGTGGAACTGAGCTCAACAATCAGCTCACCCAAGAGAATTCGACTTTGACCGAAGTGGAGACTTATGGAGCTTCTGCTGGACCGCTTAAAGGTTTGACCGGCACGACCGATTCTCGCCTCCAGACGATCACGCTTGTTGGTGATTCCAGATTAGTTGCAGTGGCCGAAAGTTATTTAAAGCAAATTGATTTACGTCAAAGGCAAGTGGCTGTCAAGGTTCAAATCCTTAACATTGATCTTGACAATATTAAGGGAGTTGAATCAAGTTTTTCGGCAAAACTTGGAAATACCTTCATTGTTAGTGAGAATGGTCGGGCTTTTATGAACTTCGGTGATTATCGGCCAGGAAATCAAGATGGTACTGGGCTGCTCGCCGACGGAACTCAATATGTTGAGCCAGGCTCTTACCAAGCTGGTGTTGAACAGGTTCAAGGGAATAGCTTGGTCGATCCTTTTGTAGAGGCGAGAACTCGTGGTGAGGTTGATGAGAATGGCGAGGTCAAATTTATTCAAAAGCTGGATGATTTAGGGAGGCCGATTTATGTGCCTGACACAAATCCTGCGGCTATTGATAATCTAAAGCCGACTATTGATTCGCAGGGCCGCCCAGTTTATGTGCCGGGCAAAGATCCAAGCAGATTTGCTTATCCAGAAGATTCCATATATGGGTATCTCACGGCTGTTATAGAAAGTTCGAGTACAAAAGTACTCGCACAACCCACGCTTCTTGTTCAAGAAGGGCAAGAAGCCCAAGTACAAACAGGAACGAGTATTATCACAGGGGTGACCACAACAGATACGGCTAATGGATCAACACAGTTTGAATACACTAGAGAGAATGCGGGATTGACTTTGCAAGTCAATGTTAGCAAAATTGATGATAATGGATTTATTTCTTTGAAGATCGATCCTACAATTTCAGTTCCCACCCCGAAAGTAGGAACAACTGGCGGGGTTGATATTTTTAATATCCAATCCCGTTCACTTTCGTCTGGTGCGATTAGGTTGAGAGATCGACAAACGCTTGTTTTGACTGGTGTTATTACGGATCAAGATCAAGAAATAGCCAGTAAATGGCCAATTCTTGGAGATCTTCCTTTGATTGGACAATTTTTTCGTGACTCTGGATCAAGCCGGCGAAAAAATGAACTTGTTATCCTTGTGACACCAGCCATTGTTGATGACGAGTCTGGAGGTTCTTATGGATATGGTTACAGGCCTTCTACTCAAGAAGCCCGTCAGTTGATGAGAGGCGGTCGGTTTTAAAGTCCAAGGGTTGGCATGAATAATTTCATTGCTATTGGTAATAATGCTTGCGACGTAGATATCAACCCTCCTAATAAGGTAGATCCAACTCCATTGCCTGTTTCATTTGTGACCGTTTTTTCTTGGAGGGATATTGCAGCCGCCTGTAGTTGTTTTGCAGGCACGATTGAGCCTTGCTTCTCAAATAGCTGGCTGGCATAGCTGAAGTCTTGGATGGCTAATTTGCGTTTTCCCAGCTTTTCGCGTGCGATCGCTCTGGCAACCCAGCTTTCCGCAGTTTCAGGTTGTTTGATGATTGCTTTGCCGAATAAGTCTTCAGCCTGAGTCCAGCGTTCTGCTTTCGCTGCACTCACTCCGGCGTTGTGCAGAGCTGCATGGCTCTGACTCTGAGTTGTGATGCCCTTCGCGCCTCTCCAGTGAGCTTCCTCGAGTGCATTGGTATCGAGCAGTGCTCCTGTGAGATCACAGTCGCGAAGATCTGTTCCGTAGAGCTTCGCACCCGTGAGGTTCGATCCCCGCAGTGAAGCCCCGTGCAGGCTTGTAAAGCTCAGATCGGCATTGCTCAGGTCCGCACCATCAAGCCTTGCTTTGCTGAGGTTGGCGCGCTGCAGTTTCGCTCCGCTGAGATCGGCATCACGCAGATCAGCATGCACAAGATCGGCATCCGACAACCTGCATTCGGGGCATTGCTTGTTTTGCAGAAGCAATATCCAATCGTCTGTCGCGAGAGCTGAAGGGATTACAACTGCTTGAGTCAGCGTCAAAGCTGTCAGAAACAGACGCCGACGCAAGGCAGCCATGGTGACCTGTTCACTGGTGGGGTTGTATCGGTCCCTGCCCCTCGCGTCGAGCATGACTGGGCAGGATGGTTTTGTTTGTCGCTTGCGTTGATCTTGAGCAGCGGCCTTCCACCGCATGGAGGCAATCTCAGTCAGGAGGCCCTCCGCCTCGGCCTGAGGCCATCGCAGCTTTTGGATGCCAGCGCCTCGCTGGTGCCCTTCCGCCCGCCACGGGGTCTTCGTCGTGCGTTGAAGCAGGCGATCGGAGGCAGTGGCCTCCGTGACTATCCCGACCGCGAACAGCATCAACTTCGCCAGGCGATTGCTAGTTGGCATGGCACGCAGCCGGAGGCCGTGCTCCCTGGTAATGGCGCGGCCGAGCTGTTCACCTGGGCTGCTCGCGATGCTGCCGCTTGTGGTGTCAGTGGTTTGCCAGAACCTGGTTTTGCCGATTACCACCGAGCGCTGGCTTGCTGGGGGGGCGTTCTGTGCAGCCTGCCTCTCGAGCTGAGCTGGACTCCAGCCTGGCCCCAGCCCTGGCCCTTTCCGTTAGAAACCCAGCAGAGCTTTCAGGTGCTCTGGATCACCAATCCGCATAACCCAACCGGTCAGCTCTGGAGCCGTGCGTCGCTTGAGCCGCTTCTGCAGCGCTATTCACTGGTGGTCTGCGATGAAGCCTTCCTGCCTCTTGTGCCCGCAGGCGAATCACAGTCGCTGATTCCGCTGGTGGCGACCCATCCCAATCTTGTGGTCATCCGCAGTCTCACCAAGCTGCTGGCGATCGCAGGTCTGCGTCTTGGCTACGCGGTGGCCTCTCCAGAACGGCTTCGACGCTGGCAGCAATGGCGGGATCCCTGGCCGGTGAATGGTCTGGCGCTGGCTGCAGGCCAGGCTGTGATGGCTGATCGGCCCGGCATGAATCGCTGGCTTCAGCGTGTTCAGACCTGGGTTGCCAAGGAGGGGAGCTGGTTTCATCAACAGCTGAGCCATCTGCCCGATTTGTCTCCCATGCCTTCAAGCGCCAACTATCTGCTGCTGCGTGGTCAGGCCTCTCTGGTGGAGCTGCGTGAGCGCGTGGCACGGCGGGGTGTGCTGCTGCGGGACTGTCGATCGTTTGACGGTCTGGGCGAAAACTGGTTGCGCATCGCTGTCCAGGATCGTGGCGGTAACCGCCGGATTCTCAAGACCCTGGAGCAAGAACTCGGCAGAGGTGGTTAATCAGGGCACCAGTGCATCCAGCAGTGCCGCCAGTTGCCGGTCGGCATCGCGTACCGCCAGCTGTTGCATGGCCTGTTGCATCGCCGGAAGTGGATTGACAGCGGCTTCGTTGCGGCCAAGTCTCGGTCCCAGCAGTCGCCAAAGCGTGTCGCGCAGGGCGGGATGGTTCGGACTGTGCTGGTGCACGATCACGGCGGCGCCCAGCGCTGCGGCACAGGCGGCATTGGCGTCCTGATGTTGATCCGCGGCCTGCGGAAAAGGCACCAGCACCGAGGGCGTCGAGCTCACCGCCAGTTCACTCAGGCTGCCCGCACCTGCCCTGCTGATCGCCAGTTCTGCATGTTGCAGCAGCCCGGGGATGTCATCGCTGAAAGGCCTCTCCACCAGGGAGTTGTGCTCGATGCTGTTCACATCCGGGTCGTTGCTGCCTGTCAGATGCACCACCCGGCATCCCTGGCTGAGCAGCTCCGGCAGCAGCACGCGCACCATGCGGTTCAGTCCGAGAGCTCCCTGGCTGCCCCCCATCACCACGAGCAACGGCCCTTCGCCTTTCGGAATCCAGTCGGGTAATGGCTGGGGATTGAGAAAGGCATCCCGCACAGGCGTGCCTGTGACCACCGCCTTGCAGCCTGGAATACGGTTTGCAGCGCCATCCAGGCCCACGGCCACGCGCTTGCAATACCGGCCCAGCAGTCGGGTCACCCGGCCGGGGATGGCATTGGATTCGTGCAGCACCACAGGCACGCCGCACCACCGGGCTCCGAGAATGGCCGGTGCAGCGATATACCCCCCGGTGGTGAACACCGCATCGATGCGTTCCCTGCGGATCAGTCGGCGCACATCACGGCTCGCGGCCAGCAGCCGCAGCAACTGGATGAGCTTGCGTAACCCTCGGCCCTGCAAACCTCCTGCTTTGACTGTCACCAGTCCGTACTGCTCGGGGACCAGGGTTGTTTCCAGTCGGTCTGGAACACCCAGCCAGCGCACGTTCCATGCGGATGGGAGCGCCTCAGCCACTGACAACGCCGGAAAGAGATGGCCACCGGTGCCGCTGGCAGCGATCAGAAGCCGGGGCATGGGAGCGGACCACGAAAACGCGGCTTAACTTAGTTCGATTGCTGAAGCTGATTCATGCTCCTGCTCCTGCGAGCCTCTTTGGCGACTGTTCTGTCGGCTGCTGCGATGATGAGCGCGCTGCCCGCGATAGCGGCCAGGGGCGCTAACGCCACTCTCAGTGCCCGGCTGCAGCAGGCCCTCAACGCAGAGGATCGCGTGCAGGCCCTGTCAGCCTTAATGGCCCCGGATCAGGCGGAGACTCTGATCGAACGCTTTCGTCGCTTCAGTAAGCGTTTTCCTGAAACCCGCTGGGCTGTGAGGCCAGGCCAGTCTCTGGCCGATGGACGCTCCACGGTGAACCTGGCTGTGAGCGGTACCCGTCAGCAGGATGGACTGAGTTACTCCTTCAAAGCCAAGCAGCGCTTGGCATTCTCCACTGATGGGGGCCTGATCACTGGGCAGGAGGTTCTCAGTGATCAGTCGGTGCTCACCAGTGCCAGCAAGCCCTTGCCCATTTCGCTGCTGATCCCCGACACGGTGCTCACTGGCAGCCGCTACGACGTGGATGTGGTCTTGGATCAACCGCTGGGTAAGGCCTTGCTGGCCGGAGGGCTCATCGCTGTGACACCTCAGCAGGTCCTGGCTCAGCAAAGCCCTGATGTTCAGCTGGAGCCTCTGGGCGGCGGCGGCTTGTTCAAGTCGGTGCAGGCTCCCTTTCAGCCCGGTCCCCAGACCTGGGCAGCCCTGCTGGTGCACCCCGATGGGGTGATCACCGTGAGTAAACGCGTGCAGGTTGTGGACGACCGTTCTCAGCTCACTCCCTGAGTTGCCGAGGGGAGTGGGGGTTCGCAGGAAGACTTCTGCGCAGCGCGGACACATCCGCATCCCCGAGTCCAGCGTTCATCAACGCCTGCTCCTGTTGGTGCACGCACTCAGTGATCGGCAGTTTCAGGCCCGTCTGCAGGGCTGCGTCGAGTGCAATGCCGAGATCCTTGTGATGCAGAGCCAGCTTGAAGCCGAGCGGATAGATGTCCTTGAGCATGGCCTGGGAACGATGCTCCAGTGCCCAGGAGCCGGCCGCTCCCTGGCGCAATGCCTCCACCACTTGCTCCATGGGCAGCTGCAAGTGTTCTCCAAGGGCGATGGCTTCCGCCACGGCGGCATAACTGCCCGCCACCAGCACCTGGTTGATCGCCTTGACCTGCTGCCCGGTTCCCACGGCGCCGAAATGGTGGATTGAGCCGCCGATCACTTCCAGCAGCGGACGCGCCTTCTCCAGAGCAGCGCTTTCGCCGCCACAGAGCACGCAGAGCGTGCCGGCCCTTGCCCCTTCCGTGCCGCCTGTGACAGGAGCATCGATGTACTGAATGTCTCGTGAAGCGAGACGTTCTGCCATGGACCTGGCGGCTGCGGGACTGATCGTGGAGCAGTCGATCACCAGGCTTCCAGGTTTCAGTGCAGATCCTGCGCCCTGTTCACCCCAGAGCACGGACTCCACGGCGGCATCGTCACTGACGCACAGAAGGAGTGCAGCGCAGTCGCGCGCTGCCGCTGCTGGGTTGTCTGCGGGTGAGCTGCCGACCAGGCCAGGATCGGACTCCGCTGATCGACTGCGGGTGTGAACCCGAAGCGTGTAGCCAGCTGCCTGCAGGTTCACCGCCATCGGTAACCCCAGGGCTCCCAGGCCGATGAAGGCCAGTTGGCTCCCTGGGGCGAGATCACATCCGGTCATGGTTGGCGGCCATCTGAGTCAGATCCTGGCCCGGCAACGGCAGCAATCTGAGTGCGTTCACTGTTGACAGTCTTCATGGCGCTCACCAATCGCTGGCGACGAGCACTCCTGATTCCCTGCGTTGCATTGACAGCTGCTGCCCTGCAACAGGTCGGTGGTTTTGCGCAAGCCGCCCCGGGTCGACGGATGTCTGACTCGAACCTCACCGACAGCCAGAAGCAGCAACTGTTCCGGGCTCGCCGCAACTGGGCTCTGAAGAGCTATGACCAGCGTTTGGCGCTGCTCAGGTCGGGTCAGAGCTGCCTTGAGCGTGCCCAGACTCCTGAGGCTGGCAAGGCATGCATGCAGCAACAGCGTGAGGCTCGCCGCCGCCTGCGTTTGCAGGGAAAGCGAGTGATGGATGCGGAACGCCGTCGTTTGGGTCTGCCTGCTCTGCCCGAATTCCGAAGCCAACGACCAGAGAGGAGCTGATGCTCCTCTCTGGTGCGTCAGGTCGGGTTGAATCAGGCGGCGTCGAGGGCGGAAACGCCAGGCAACACCTTGCCTTCCAGCAGCTCGAGGCTGGCGCCACCGCCGGTGGAGATGTGCGACATCTTCTCGGCCAGACCAGCCTTCTCCACAGCAGCCACGGAGTCGCCGCCACCGATGATCGTGCAGCAGCCCTTGCCGCTCAGTTCGGCCAGGGTGGTGGCGATGGCGTTGGTGCCAGCAGCGAATTTGTCGAACTCGAACACGCCCATGGGACCGTTCCAGATCACGGTCTTGCAGTCGGCCAATGCGTCCTGGAACACCTTGATGGAGTCAGGGCCGATGTCCAGACCCATCCAGCCGTCGGGAATGGCATTGATCTCAGCGATCTGGCTGTTGGCGTCGGGAGCGAAGTTGTCGGCCAGCACCACGTCGGTGGGCAGCAGCAGCTGCACACCCTTCGCCTTGGCTTTGGCCTCCAGCTCCTTGGCCAGCTCCAGCTTGTCTTCTTCCACCAGGCTCTTGCCCACTGACAGGCCGCGCGCCTTGTAGAAGGTGAAAATCATGCCGCCGCCGATCAGCACCTTGTCGCACTTGTCGATCAAGGCTTCGAGCACGCCGATTTTGGAGCTCACCTTGGAGCCACCCACGAT
>NZED01000049.1 GCA_002690325.1 Synechococcus sp. ARS1019 | reverse complement strand
GAACGGAGAGGGAGGGATTCGAACCCTCGACAGAAGTTGCCTCCTGTAACTCCTTAGCAGGGAGCCGCTTTCAACCACTCAGCCACCTCTCCAGCGGCGGCGTCATCCTATCAACCCTGGGTCCTGTCGTCAGATCTCAACGCGTGGAAGACGTCGTTTGAAACCACAGAGAATTTCCCAGGGGATCGAGTCACAACGCTCGCTCCAGTCACCAGGGGAAATGGTGTGCTCCCCATCCCTGCCAAGCAGGGTGACGATGTCGCCGGGGTGGACATCAGGAGCATCTGTGGCATCCACCAGTAACTGATCCATGGTGATTGCCCCCACCTGGGACAGCCGTTGTCCGCGATGGAGGACGTCGATTCGGCCGCTGAGAGCGCGCACTACCCCATCGGCATAACCAATGGCCACGACGGCGAGACGCGTGGGGCGTTGGCTAACGAAGCGCCGTCCATAACTGGCGCTCACCCCTGCAGGGATTGTGCGCACCAGAGTGATCCGAGCTTTCAGACTCAGTGCTGGTTGCAGCGACAGGGTGTTGGCCAGGTGGGTTGCTGGTGCCTCTCCGTACAAGGCCAGTCCCACGCGGACCATGTCGTGATGCAGCGCCTGGCTCTGCAGGGTGCCAGCAGAGTTGGCGAGGTGACAACAGACATCACGTCCCTTTTCAGGGAGTTGATCGAGCACAGAATTGAAGCGCTGATGCTGGAGCTGTGTAAAGGCACCGTCGTCTCCATCGGGATATCCATCTGCACAAGCCAGGTGGCTGTACACACCACAAAGCTCCAGAGAGTCCTGTGAACGGATGAGTTCCACCAGCTCGGCCCCGTTCTCCCAAGCGCAGCCGAGTCGAGCCATTCCCGTGTCCATTTTGAGCTGGACGGAAAACCGCCGTCCACTATCTGTTGAGAGGGCTTGGCAGAGATGGATGTCCTCCGCTGTGCTCAGGGTCGGCATCAAGCGCCAGTGCAAGCAGGTCCGCAGCTGTTCGGCATCGGTGAGATTTCCAAGCAGCAGGATGGGAACCTCCAGCCCAGCGCGCCGGAGTTCCAGGCCTTCAGTGAGGGTGGCAACACCGAGGCTGCCTGCCCCACCACGCAGGGCAGCCCGAGCCACGGTCTCGGCTCCATGCCCATAGCCGTCAGCCTTCACAACGGCCATGAGGGTCGTTGTTGGCTTGAGGTGGCCGCAGACCGCACGTGCGTTCGCCTCGATCGCGCGTGGGGACACTTCGACCCAGGCACGCTGGCGAGGATCCAGCGCTGTCATCGGCTTTTGGTGATCGTTGTCACCAGGCAGAACGGAAGATCCTCGTTAGCATGGCGGTCTTGCTGGGAGCTGGCATGAGCCAGGTTCTCGTTCTCAATGCGTCCTACGAACCGTTGAACATCACAACGTGGCGTCGCGCCATGGTGATGACTTTGAAGGGGAAAGCAGAAGGCCTGGAATACGACTCTGACCGAGAAATCAGGCGTGGGACTCACCCCCCGACGGTGATTCGCCTTCGCCAATACGTCAAGATCCCGTACCGCCAGCTTCCACTCACGCGCCGCAACCTGTTTCAGCGGGACCATCACACCTGTCAGTACTGCGGCAGCAGCACGGATCAGCTCTCCATCGACCACGTCGTTCCTCGCAGTCGAGGAGGGGCTGATCTCTGGGAGAACGTCACAACGGCCTGCCTGAGTTGCAACGTCCGTAAGGGCAACCGAACACCCAAAGAGGCGGGGATGCCCTTGCGACATACGCCGCGTCGTCCGCCCAGCAGCCTGAGCTTTGAAGCATCACGGCAGATTCATGCCGGCCACCACCGGGAATGGGCCAAGTACGTCATCGGCTCTTGAGGTTCAACACCTGAGTCAGGTGTCGTCTTGATCACTGAGTGCGGCCAGCTTTTGGCGCTGTTCCTCGGCTTGGCAGGCACCGATGAGGTCCTCGAGTTGACCTTCGAGGACAGGGTCGAGTGAGAAATTACGACCGAGTCGATGGTCGGTGGCTCGGTTGTCTTTGTAGTTGTAGGTCCGGATCTTTTCGGATCGGTCACCACTGCCCACTTGCGCGCGGCGATCACTGCTTTCCCGCTCTGCGGCGGCGGCGAGCTCTCGTTCCAACAACTTGGCTCGAAGGATCTCTAAGGCGCGCTCGCGGTTTTGGAGTTGTGAGCGCTCTTGGGTGCAGAACACACGAATGCCGGTTGGTTTGTGCAACAGATCCACTGCCGTTTCGACTTTGTTGACGTTCTGACCACCGGCTCCACCTGAACGAGCTGTGCTGATGTCAAGGTCCTTGGGATCCAGTTGAACTTCAACGGCGTCGGCTTCAGGCATGACGGCAACCGTTGCCGTTGAGGTGTGGACGCGACCTTGGGATTCGGTGGCTGGAACGCGTTGGACACGATGAACGCCAGCTTCGAATTTCAGCTGACTAAACACACTGTCGCCTTTGACGGACAGGATCAGTTCACGAAAACCACCCAGATCAGCTTCGGTGCTGCTGACAGGCTGCACAGACCACCCAATCTTTTGGCTGTAGCGCTCGTACATCCGAGCCAAATCACCTGCCCAGAGGCAGGCTTCATCCCCCCCTGCTCCAGCGCGGATTTCGAGCATCACGCTGCGCTCGTCGCGTGGATCTCGAGGCAACAGAGCAACGGTTAACCGTTCGGTCAAGACAAGACGCTCTTGCTCCAACAGCGTCAGTTCGTCTTGCGCAAGGGATTCCATCGCCGCATCACCGCGGCTATCTCTCAAGAGTTGCTTGGCTTCAGCATGTTCCTTGTCCAACCGCTGAAGCTGGTCAAAATCAAGAACAAGCGGTTCGAGACGTGCACGTTCCCGTGCGATGGTCTCGAGCCGCTTGGGATCGGACGCAACATCGGGATCAGCCAGTTGACGCTCAAGAGAGCGAAAACTGGCTGAAGCCGCTTCGAGTCGCGTAATTAGGTTCGAGGCGTCCATGCCCCGCGATCAACGAACACTCAGGATTCGGCGTCGTCTTTTGACTTGCCACTCATGCCGTACTTGCGCATGAAACGATCCACACGTCCCTCGGTGTCGAGGATTTTTTGTGTGCCAGTGAAGAAAGGATGGTTGCCGCTCCAGACGTCGACGTGAATCTCTGGCTGGGTTGAGCCAGTGGTCATCACAACTTCGCCGTTGCAAATCACCTTGGCATCGGGATACCAGGTGGGATGAATCTCGGGCTTGGGCATGGTGGTTGGGTTCTGAAGCGGAAACAGAGCAAGCGGCTGAATCAGCGCTTGGAGAACTGAGGAGCCTTACGAGCTTTCTTGAGGCCGTACTTACGACGCTCCTTGGCGCGGGGGTCACGGCTGAGGTGACCTTCAACCTTGAGTGGCTTGCGATTATCTGCGGACAATTCGCAGAGTGCGCGGGCAGCGCCCTGCTTGATGGCCCCAGCCTGGCCAGTCAGTCCACCACCACGGACATTCACGAGGACGTCGTACTCAGTGGTGAGCCCGAGGGTGTCGAGGGGGGCCTTCACCGCTGCGATGTACGCAGGGTTGTAGTTCAGGTAGTTGTCACCTGGGCGGCCATTAATGGTGATCGTTCCATTGCCTGGAACGAGACGGACGCGGGCCACTGAGGTTTTACGGCGACCGGTGCCCCAGTAGACGACAGAATTGGTGCTCATTTGGCGGAAGCGGCGGGATCAAGCTTGAGGGGCTGGGGCTGTTGAGCGGCATGGGGATGCTCGCTGCCCTTGTAGACCTTGAGCTTCCGGAACATCTGCCGACCAAGGGCGTTGTGAGGAAGCATGCCTTTGATGGCTTTTTCGACAATCCGCTCAGGGATGCGCTCCTGGAGAGCTTCGAAGGTTTCGACTTTCATCCCGCCAGGACGACCGGAATGACGGCGATACAGCTTTTGCTGAGGCTTGCGGCCGCTGACTTGGATTTTTTCAGCGTTCACAATCACAACGAAGTCACCCGTATCCATGTGCGGGGTGAAGTTGGGATTGTTTTTACCGCGCAGCACTGCGGCAACTTCGGTCGCAAGGCGTCCGAGGGTCTGATTCTCAGCATCCACCAGATACCACTGGCGGTTGATTGAATCAGTTGGAGGAAGTGAGGTCTTGTTCATCGCGCCGGCAGGCCGGTTCGGAGGTGCCCCGTCACAAACGGCGGAGCTGGGCAGGTGGGTCTGGTCCGAAGCCGGACCTGACTGGAGCTCAAGGATCGAGCTTACTCTTTGACGGTTCCCGTTCTGAATGAACGGAACTACTCAGAGATCCTGGTTGATTGTTTTCGGGAAGGTTGGCGGCTCCGGAGGAGGATCGCTTTCAGCCAGAAAAAACCACGGTTGGCAATCGTACCAGCCAGCTTTGCTGAAGAGCTCTATTGGATAGCCCGCTCGAAGCAGGCAGAGACCATGGGGCGGTGCTGCATCTTTGACCAAATCGCGGCGGCGCTGTTTCCAGCGTTCTTCAAAAATCTCGGGGCTGAGCCGGTGCTCTCCAACGGCCACCAGCTGTGCCATGAGTAAACGCACCATCCCATAAAGGAAGCCACTGGCCTGAATCTCCACACGGAGAAGATCCCCGTTCCGCTGCACATCGACCTCTTGCACCGTTGTTCGAGCATGGGCGCGGCGACTTCCTGCGCGCATGAATGCGCTGAAGTCATGGAGCCCCAGCATGCCAACGAGTGCCTGCTCCATGGAGTCGTGGTCGAGACGATGGTGGTAGCGGTGCCAGCTCCACGGACTCAGGAACAGATTGGGTCTGCGACCGTTGTAAATCGTGTAGCGATAGCGCCTGTAGGTCGCCGAATAACAGGCATGCCAGTCCAACGGGCAGGCGACTGACTCCCGCACACGAATGGTTCCGGGGAGTCTGCCGTTTAAGGCAGGTGCCCACTTATTCGCTGGGATCCGTGGACCGCAGTCGAAATGCACCACCTGACCAGCGGCGTGAACTCCAGCATCCGTCCGCCCTGCGGCGAAGGTTTGGATGTTGCGCTGAGGTTCCAGCTGCTGAATTGCACTTTCCAGTTCGGCTTGAACGCTGTGGCCATTGCGTTGACGCTGCCACCCGCAAAAAGCAGAACCCTCGTACTGCAGGCTCAGAGCAATCCGGCGCAAGGCTGGATGATCTGGTGCAGACGAGGGTTGCTGGGTCAAAGGTCAGAAGTGACCGGCAGGCTCAGACCAATTCGATAATGGCCATTTCGGCGTTGTCACCACGACGGGGAACCGTGCGGGTAATCCGGGTGTAACCACCTTTGCGATCGCTGTAACGGTCTGGCGCCTTATCGAACAGGGCGTGGACCAGTTGTTTGTCGTAGATGTACCCCAAGGCGCGACGACGGGAGGCCAGGCTTCCGTCTTTGGCCAGGGTGATCATGCGCTCAGCTTCATCACGAAGAGCTTTGGCGCGCGCTTTGGTTGTCGTCACCCTGCCTTCACGGATCAGCTGGGGGGTCAGAGCGCGCAACATGGCTTTGCGCTGGTCAGCTGGGCGACCCAGCTGGGGAACACGGCATTGGTGACGCATGGAATTGGCGGGGGCGTTGGCGGAACGGTGAGTTGATCAGGCTGAGTGGCTCAAGCCGAAGTGCGGCTTTGTGGAATGGAGATGCCGATCCGCTCGAGAGCCTCGATCACTTCATCGGCCGACTTGGACCCGAAGTTCTTGATCTCCAGCAGATCCTCATAACTGAAGCCCATCAGGTCAGACACGGAGTTGACCTGGGCACGTTTGAGGCAGTTGTAGGCACGCACCGACAGATTCAGTTCTTCGAGGGGAATCTGCGCTTCAGCCGAAGGCTCGGGCTCGACGCCGGGCTCTTCAACCAAGGTGACTGTTGCCAGAGGCTGGAACAACTCGATGAGTTGATTCGCAGCTTGGGCGAGGGCGTCGTCTGGGGTGATGGAACCGTCGGTGACGATTTCAATCCGGAGACGCTCGCGGGCAGAACCGCCCTCTGCAACGGCGGTTTCGTCGATGGTGAAGTTCACCCGACGCACAGGCATGAAGACAGCATCAATCTGCAGCAGATCGATGGCCGTGGTGTCTTCGGTGTGGCGATCGACGGGGCGATAGCCGACACCACGTTCCACATGAACTTCGATCTCCAAGCTGTGGCCATCGGCCACGGTGGCGATCGGACGATTGCCGTCCACCACCTGTACTTGAGATGAGAACTGAAGATCACTGGCGGTGACTTCAGCTGGTCCGGCAACGACCAGACGTCCGATTTCAAGTTCCGCCGAACGGCTGTTGACGGATAACTGCTTGCAATTCAGCAGGATGTCGAGAACGTCTTCACGGACGCCAGGAACTGTGGCGTATTCGTGGTTAACGCCAGCAATTCGAATGGCTGTTACGGCACTGCCTTCGAGGCCGCCCATCAGGACGCGCCGCAGCGAATTACCCAGGGTCGTGGCCTGGCCACGCTCGAGAGGGCCAATGAGGAAGACGCCATTTTGGGCGCGATCCTCGGCAACCTGATGCTCGATGCGATCGATCTGATACTGCAGCACGGTCTGATGCGGAATAGGGAGCGGGAACCGGTGAAAACTGTCGTGTCGGCTCAGACGCGACGGCGCTTGGGCCGGCGGCAACCGTTATGGGGCAGAGGAGTGACGTCCCGAATCAGTGTGATCTCGAGACCGGCAACCTGCAATGCGCGGATTGCCGTTTCACGACCTGAACCAGGACCACGGACCAGCACTTCAATCTGGCGCATGCCTTGGTCGAGGGCACGGCGCGCGGCCGCTTCTGCAGCGGTCTGAGCTGCAAAGGGGGTGCCTTTGCGAGCACCTTTGAATCCACTTGCACCAGCTGATGACCAGGCAATGACTTCGCCTGCGGTGTCTGTGATCGAAACGATCGTGTTGTTGAACGTGCTTTGGATGTGCGCAACCCCATTGGGCACATTGCGCTTGGCCTTCTTGGGGCCGGATTTCTTAGCGGTTTTGGCCATGGGCCGAAGGATGTCTGGTGCAGAGGGTCAGTGGTGCCTGAGTAGTGAGGCGGTGAAGCCTTACTTCTTCTTGCCGGCCACGGTTTTGCGAGCGCCGCGCCGCGTCCGTGCGTTGGTGCGGGTGCGCTGGCCACGGACGGGAAGGCTCATGCGGTGACGACGTCCACGCAGGCAGCCGATGTCCTGAAGACGCTTGAGGGCCATGCCCTCTTGACGACGAAGGTCACCCTCGATGGTGAACCCTTCGGTGGCTTCACGCAGTTTTTGGATGTCGCCATCCTCGAGGTCTTTGACCCGGGTATCAGGGTTTACACCCGTCTGAGCGAGGATGGTTTTGGCCCGAGTCAGGCCGATTCCATAGATGTAAGTGAGGGAGACTTCGACTCGCTTGTCGCGAGGAATGTCAACGCCGGCAATCCGTGCCACGGAGGTTCAATCGAGGAGGGACAAGGGCCTCCGTGGGATCGGAGGCGGTTTGTGCTGCGCAGTTTCAGAAGTCAGCTGCGTAGCTTGAATGCAATGCGGTCAGGCTTCAGCCTTGACGTTGCTTGTTGCGGGGACGCTTCTTGTTGATCACGTAGATGCGACCCCTTCGCCGGACGATCTGATCGTCAGGACTAATTTTTTTAACTGAGGAACGCACCTTCATCGGGCGAAGCTCTCCAAATTTCCAAACGGCAACAGTACCACGTGGGTCAATCCAAAGCTTTGATGATTCGCTGAGTGACTGCATCCACACTGCCTTCTGCCGGAACAGAAATCAGGAGCCCCAGGGTTTTGTAGTAGTCGATCAAGGGAGCGGTTTTCTCTCGATAAACCTCGAGTCGATTGCGGATGACGGCTTCATTGTCATCGGCTCGGCCGCGAGAAAGCATGCGTTCGATCAGCACAGCGTCATCAAGCTCCAGCAGCACAACCGCTTCGATGGGCTGTCGTAACTGCGCCAGTAGCGGCTCAAGGGCTTCTGCCTGAGGAACGGTGCGCGGGAAGCCATCCAGCAGCCAGCCGCCACCATCGAGCGCTTTCATCTGGCTTTCCACGATCGCTAACACCAGCGCATCGCTGACGAGTTCACCCCGATTCATGACGGCTTCGGCTTCCTTGCCAAGCTCCGAGCCCGCAGCCACTTCCCCACGGAGCAGGTCGCCCGTGGAGAGATGCTTCATGGCATGGCTTTCACAGAGACCGGCAGCTTGTGTGCCTTTACCGGCTCCAGGGGGGCCAAGAAAAAGAAGGCGGGTTTTCATGGTCGTGGTGAATGGTCGAAGGGATGAACAGGTGGAGTTAGAGGATTTATTGCCGGACAAGTCCCTCGTAGCGCTGAGAGATCACGTAGGTCTGCACTTGTTTGGCGGTGTCGATCGCCACGCCCACGAGAATCAGCAACGAGGTGGCCCCGAGGCCTCGGAAGGTCTGCACCTGCGTTGCCCGTTCCACGGCAGCAGGAATGATGGCGACTGAGCCCAGGAAGAGGCCGCCGAGCAAGGTGAGCCGATTCTGGACTCCGGAGAGGTAGTTCGCTGTGGCGCTTCCAGGCCGGACTCCTGGAATGGCCACGCCACCCCGCTTGAGATTTGTCGCCATGTCGGCTGGATTCACCGTCAAAGACGCATAGAAATACGAAAAGCCCAGAATCAAGGCGAAGAAGGTCAACGCGTAGGGCCAGGGATTCGTTGCGCTTGGGTTCAACGCCGATGAGATTCTTGCCAGCCACTCATTCTTGGTGAGATTGGCGATGGTGAAGGGGAGAAAGATCAGTGCTGAAGCAAAAATGATCGGCATCACACCGCCTGCATTGAGCTTGAGCGGCAAGTAGCTCTGTCTCGATGGCAGCACTCCAGTGCCTCCGATCTGACGCTTGGCACTCACGATCGGGATGCGTCTTGCCCCTTCTTGGACAAAGATGATCCCCACGATGGTCACCAAAAAGACCAAGACCAAAACAATGATCCCGAGCACGGTGGCCCGTTCTCCGGTTTGTGCAGCCTCGATCGTTGCGCTCAAGGTTCTTGGCAACGACGAAACAATGTTCAGGAAGATGACCAGGGATGCACCCTGACCGATGCCTCGTTCGGTGATCACCTCACTGATCCACATCACCACCATCGAGCCAGTCACGAGAGCCAGTGCTGTTTGCACAACAAACACCGAGTCGCTGATCCCCTCGAGGGCGTACTGACGAAGGATCGTGGCAAAAACAATGCTCTGGAGCAGGCCCCAACCCAAGGCGACGTAACGCGTGATCTGTGCGATCTTTCGTCGTCCGGCCTCACCTTCGTTTTTCTGGAGATCTTCCAGCTGCGGCAGTGCTGCTGTCAGCAGTTGCAGGATGATCGAGGCGTTGATGAAGGGAAGGATTCCGAGGGCGAAAATTCCAAGGGTGGAGATGCCTCCCCCCGTGAAAATGTCTAGGAAACCGATGAGGTCTGTTGCACCGTCGGTGAACTGCTTGAAGGCAACCCGATCAATGCCGGGGATCGGAATGTAGTTGCCAAGCCTCACCAGCAGCAGCAATCCAAGCGTGGTGAGAACGCGATTGCGTAAACCAGCGTTGGTGAACAGCTGGCTGATCACTTCGGCGGCGTTGGGGTTACGACCCCGACTGACGAGCATGTCCGAGAGAAGTTGGTTGATCTTGATGCAGCAAAGCCGCCCGCAGACCGAAGTCCGGCGGACGGCTCAGAGCCTAAGGCTGAGTTGAGACCAGGGGGGCCTGAATCAGTCCAGGACTTCGCAGGTGCCGCCGGCTGCTTCGATCTTGGTGCGGGCGGAAGCCGTGAAGGCCGCCGCTTGGACAGTCAGCTTCACTTTGAGGTCACCGTTGCCGAGCGTCTTCAAGGGATGCTTCGGGCTGGTGACAACGCCATCCTTGACCAAGGAGTCGAGGTTGACGGTACTGCCATCTTTGAGGTCGCTCAAAGCCGACACATTCAGCACAGTGAAGTGCTTTTGGTTCACCAGAGGGAAGTGCTTGAGCTTCGGGACCCGGCGGTAAAGGGGCATTTGGCCACCTTCGAAACCAGGACGGGTCGGACGGCCCGAACGGGACTTTTGGCCGCGCATACCGAAACCGCAGCTAGCGCCCTGGCCGGCGGCAATGCCGCGACCTTTACGCAGTTTGCGGCGACGGGCGCCTTTGTTGGCTTTGAGGGAATCGAGTCGGAGAGTCATCGCGAATCAGGAGTAGATCTGCTCGAGGGAGATTCCCCGTTCTTTGGCCGTCTCCTTGTGAGTGCGGAGACCGGACAGGGCCACCATGGCAGCCCGTGCGTTGTTCAGGGGCGTCTTACTGCCAAGGCGTTTCGCCAAGACATTTTTGATGCCGGCCAGTTCGAGCACAGTGCGGATGGAACCACCTGCAATTACACCCGTACCGGGAGCAGCGGGGCGGATCAAGACGCTGGCGGCGCCGTCGCGTCCGTTGGACAACGTTGGAATCGAGTTGTGGCGGGTGAGAGGCACCTTGACCAGATGCTTCTTGCCATCAGCCACACCCTTGCGGACTGCGCCGATGACATCACCGGCTTTGCCGACGCCAACACCGACTTGGCCTTTTTCATTGCCGACGACAACGATGGCTCGGAAGCTCATCTTTTTGCCGCCCTTAACGGTTTTGGACACGCGGCGGATTTGCACCACGCGTTCTTGCCATTCGGAGTCGCGCTCTTGTCCGCGACGGTCGCCACGGCGGCCACCGCGACGGTCACCGCGGCCACCGCCACGGCGCTGCTCTTGTTGCTGCTGCTGGCCTTCGGCCGCGGCAGGAACATCAGCCGCGCCCGGCACGGCGTTGGAATTGGACTGGGGGGAGGAATCGGTCATGGTGAGAGCAGGGATCAGAATTGAAGGCCCGCTTCCCGGGCGGCGTCAGCGAGGGCCTTGATCCGGCCGTGGTACAGGTTGCCGCCACGGTCGAAGACCACCTGCTGGATGCCTTTGGCGATGGCTCGCTTGGCGACGAGTTCGCCGACGGCTGTCGAAGCATCACAGCTGCCACCGTTCGATTTGAGACCGGTGCGCAGCTCTTTATCGACAGTTGATGCAGAGCAGAGTGTGCTCTGGGCGGCATCGTCGATGACCTGGGCGTAGATGTGATTGTTCGAACGGAACACAGCCAGCCTCGGACGTGCTGATGTGCCACTGATCTGACGACGCAGGCGCCGGTGGCGTTTTTGCGTCTGTTGTTTGCGGGACAGTTGGGACATGGTGGGTGAAGGAGAGAAACGTCAGGACAAGGCTTATTTCTTGCCGGACTTGCCCGCCTTGCGGAGGATCCATTCGCCCTCGTAGCGGATGCCTTTGCCCTTGTAAGGCTCGGGCGGACGAATGGCGCGAACTTTGGCGGCTTCATTGCCCACCAGTTCCTTGTCGATGCCGGAGACGATCACTTTGGTGTTGTTCTCCACCTTGAAAGTGATTCCTTCGGGTGGATTGACTTCCACCGGGTGGCTGTAGCCAGCACTCACCACAAGGGTTTTGCCCTTGACTTGGGCCCGCGAACCCACGCCGATGATTTCAAGGCTCTTGCTGTAGCCGTTGTTGACACCTTCGATCATGTTGGCGACGAGTGCACGGCAAAGACCGTGACGTTCGCGTGAGATGCGCTTGGTGCTCGTGGGGGAGACCACGATGGTGTTGTTGTCCTGGCTGACGCTGACGCCTTCAGGAAGAGTTCGCTCCAGTTCCCCCTTGGGGCCCTTGACCCTGACGGTGAGACCATCGAGGGAGACGGTGACCTTGTCGGGGACTGGAACAGGGTTTTT
>NZED01000002.1 GCA_002690325.1 Synechococcus sp. ARS1019 | reverse complement strand
CCACACCGATCTTGATGCTCACTGGGCACGATGAAATCACCGATCGCGTAACGGCACTGGATGCAGGAGTCGATGACTATCTGATCAAACCATTCTCCATCGATGAATTGATGGCACGTCTGCGAGCGATGCATCGCCGAGCGGATTCATTTTCAGGGCCTTCTACCGACAATCCCTGGCAAGAAACGCTTCAGGTCGGTGACCTGATCATGAACACGCGGACTCGCGATGTGAGCCGTGGAACGCGCAGCATCCAACTGTCCGTCAAGGAATATGACCTGCTTAATTTTCTCCTTCGTGGAGCTGGACGCGTCTTGGAACGCCAAGAGATTATGCGAGGGGTCTGGGGAGAAAATTTTTATGGAGATGACAACCTTCTCGACGTCTACATCCGTTATGTGAGGCAGAAAGTCGAAGAACCCAAGGCACCGACTCTGATCCATACGGTGAGAGGCGTTGGCTTCATTCTCCGAGACACCTCCACGTGAAGCCGGTGAACGTCACTCAGGCCGCTCCAATGCATCCATTAACTGACTAAAAAGGATGGCAACGGCATCACTTTGTTCCAGGCCAAGGTGAACCCGATCCAGCTCTCCCGGCTCAATCGCCACCCAACCCTGGTTTTGAGCACGACGCACCTCAAAGTGGAGATGGGGACCGGTGCTCAGCCCCGTACTGCCGACACGCCCAATCACCTCACCCTGCTGCACAGAATCGCCAGCTTTGACATACAGCTCCGAGAGATGGCCATACAGCGTTCTGCGGTGCGGCTGTTGATGTTCGATCTCCACCGCCAAGCCATAGCCACCGGCCAGCCCACTGCTAAGGACCAAACCGGAACGAGAGGCCACCACTGGCGTGCCCTCTGGGGCGGCAAGATCGCGGCCTGCATGCATTAACCAGCGCTGCAACACCGGATGTTGCCTCCAACCGAAGGCACTACTGGTCACCGCAGGGCCAATCACTGGGAACAAGAATTGACGATTGTTGTTGCCCAGAACGGCGGCAGGACGCGGGGTCACAGCAAACACAGAGTCCAGCCGAAACCCGGCTCCAGAAACGTCCAAAAGCGCTGAGACCGGCACCGTCACCGGCGTTCGATCCCCTGGAGGAACGCGAGGGCGATTTCGGGACACACCGGATCGAACGGCCACACCTGTCGCGCACTCGGTCCGAGATAAAGCACCTGATCGACAGCCCTCCCGAAGAGACNTGCGCTCAATCGGCGTCTGCCACGACCCTTGCTGAAGATTGCGTCGCTCCTGAGGCGTGATGACACGATCACGCTNCAACACATCAAGACTCGGCGACGCCGCGACNTGAGCCTGATGAGGCCAACAGCAGGCACTGATCAGCAGCAACAGCAGACGCAGCATGAAGCCAGACCCACGTCTGCGGGACCTTAAAGGCCTCTGCCGAAGGATCAACCCCAACGACGTAAGCACCGTCGCGTGCTTCCACGTTGCAACAACAAACCGCCATCAGCATCGAGCCCCTGAATGGTCCATGACCGGCCATCCGTCGGATCAATCCAGGCATTACTCCAAAGCCTGCGTTCGGCAGGGGCCAAGCATCTGGACAGCTGATCGGCTTGGGCCCATGCCAGGCAACGGTCCATCGCAACCATGGCTTCGGCCACCCAACGGGGCGGACTGCCAGCAGCCTTCCCCTTGAGCCAGCGCAAGGACGTGGCATTCGGAGGAACGGGGTTGGTCACGTTTAAGCCCAAGCCAAAGCGCACCAACCGGAGGCTTGCACCTCTGTACACAAGACGNGGCAACAGACCGGCGAGCTTGGCGCCATTCACCAAGAGATCATTCGGCCACTTGATCCGAACCGAGACCCCCGCCTTCTCCAGCTGTTCAGCCAAGGCGACAGCCAGCGCNAATCCAGCAAGACCAGCACTCTGCCCCATCTGGCTGGACCAAGGCAGTGCCGCACTGATCCAAACTCCGCCACGGGGAGCGGACCAGGANCGACCACGTTGCCCGGTCGCACGCGTCTGATGCTCCGCCAAGACCGCATAGGACCGCGACAGATGGGTGGTCGGTAAGGCCTTCAGCCAAGCCTCCAGCAACAGTTCCGTGCTGGAGCACACCGGCACGGACCGCAGATGCCAAGGCTGGGCCTGGGTCAAGGCCAGCGCCCGGTAATGGGCCATCACATGGCCTGTGCCCAAGCGGGGCCTACAGGGAAGCATCACGACACCCAGCCAGTCGATCGACAGCATCCATCAACACGTCCACCGGCTGCACCAGGGCCATTCGCAACCAGCCGCGGCCCCCATCACCAAAGCCTGAGCCGGGAGTCAGTGCAACACCGCACCGATGCAAGAGTTCTGCCGCACAGCGCTCATCATCCCAACCACNCGCAGACGCCCAATCAGGCACTGGCATCCAGAGGTACAAGGCCATCTCTGCACNTGGCACNGACCAGCCCATNCGTTGCAGAGCCGCCATAACCCGGTCACGACGATCCTNATAAATCGGTCGAAGACCTGCGGGCCAATCGGAACACTCACGAAGGGCAGTGATTGCTCCACGCTGCAGGGCGAGGGACTGGTTGAANTCAATCACCGACTTCACCTGACGCAACGCTTCAATCAATGGGGCTGCACCCACAGCGAAGCCAAGGCGAATCCCTCCCAAACACCAACCTTTGGAGAAGGAGAAAAACTCAATGCCGCGCTCTTTCCACCCTGAACTGAGCAGCAGGCTCGGGGCCTCACCGGTCAAGGAGAGGTCGACGTAGGGGTTGTCGTGGGCAATCACGAGATCATGCGTGACACCTCGGTCCATCACCGCGTCGAGGAGTCGTTGATCACCGACCTGTGCGGTGGGGTTGTGGGGATACCCAAAAACAAACAATTTGAGCCGATCCCAGGCCGGCCCAGACAACATCGAGAGATCAGGCGTCCAGCCATGATCAGGGCTCAGGGCAAGCTTCTGAACATCAGCTCCAGCGAGCAACAACCCGCCCAAGTGAGAGGGGTAACAGGGATCCAACACCAGAGCTGGGTCTCCATGGTTCAGAACAGCGAGAGGGAGGTGAGCTGTTCCCTCCTGAGAGCCCACCAGCAACTGCACCTGGGATTGAGGGTCAACGTCGACCCCGAAGCGAGCGGAACACCAATCCGCCACCGCCTGTTGAAACGGAGCTGTTCCTGCATTCAGGCAGTAAGCAGAGCTGCTCAACTCATGGAGAGCAGCGGACATGGCATCCAGCACGGGCTGTGGAGGCGGAAGGTCCGATGACCCCAAAGAGAGATCGATCAGCGGACGTTGATCGTGAGTCTCCGCCTCGAGCCGGTAGGCCTGCTTGCGCTGATCTGTTCGAGCAAAAACACCTCCACCGAGGGTCTTCAATCGATCAGAGGTTTGCATCCAAGAAGCTCTGGAGCTGTGGTTGCGCAATCGCTCCTTCGTGGCGGGCCAGTTCCTTCCCGTCACGGAACAGGATCAGCGTGGGGATGCCTTGAACTTGGTACGCATCCCGGGTCTGAGGATTGCCGTCGACTTCGAGCTTCCCAACCGTGAGCTTGCCTGCGTAAGTCTCAGCAGCCCAGTCCATCAGTGGAGCAATCAGACGACAGGGTCCACACCATGGCGCCCAGAAATCCACCAAAACAGTGTCGGAGGACTGCAAAACGTCCGCAGAGAAGACGGTGTCGGTGAACTCGTGGACAGCGTTGGCCAATGGGAAGACGTCGTCGATGATCAGATCCTATGGAGAGCACCGCCCGAGCGTCGATCGGGTCAGAGCTTGTCGATGGACCGCTTCAGGTCTTCCAGATCGGCATCGACGGCTTCGACTTTCACCGGAGTGACCTCAGCCGCAGCGTCGGCGGCAGGCAGGGCAACCGCCTCAGGGCCAGCCTTGAGCTGAACGCGTAGAGCCGCCAATTCATCGTCGACGTCATCACCGGACTCCAGCGCAGCAAACTGACTTTCCAGATCCGCTCCCGCCAATTCAGCGGCCGCTTGGCCCGTGGCCTCCAGAGACTCGACCTTTTCCTCCATGCGTTCAAACGCAGCCATCGCGGTATTCGTACCGAGATTGCCCACGGCACTTTGCAGCTGCTGCTGAGCCTTGGCGGCCTCCGCCCTGGCCTTGAGCATGTCTTTTTTGGTCTTGGCTTGGGCGATCTTCCCTTCGAGGGCGACCAGGCTTTTTTTCAGGGTCTCCACTTGACCGTCCTGCCCCTGGACCTGAGCGTTGAGGGACGTCGCTGTCTCTTGGAAGGTCTTACGACGGGTTAAAGCCTCACGGGCGAGATCCTCCTCGCCTTTCTTCAGCGCGAGTTCAGCACGCTCATACCAAGTTTTGGCCTGAGATGACGCCTGTTCAGCCTGGTTTCGCAAACGCTTCTGACTGGCGATAGCCATCGCAACTGCCTGTCGAAGCTTCACCAGATCCGCTTGCATGTCTGCAACGGACTGATCCAGGATCTTGGAGGGATCCTCCATGCCGCCAATGGCCGCATTGGCATTGGCACGCACCAAACGGCTGAGACGGTCGAAGAAACCCATGGAACAAACGTTGATCCCAACAGAGGGTAGCGAGATCGACAAGAACACCCTCCTAGGCTGAAGAAATGGCAGTAGCTCCTGACTCCCAGCGTCGAAAGCTCAAGGGCCTCGAATTGCTCCAATCCGCAGCTCCTGCCCCCGCGGAACAACTCAAAACCTGCCTCGACTCCCTACGAGAGGACTGGCAGCAAAACGGACATTTGGCGGGTCTTTGGCAGGACTGGAGCCGCATTGCAGGAACACGTTTGGCTCCCCATTGCCGTCCGCTTGCGCTCCAAAGAGGAGTTCTGACCATCGGCGCCTCCCACCCCCAATGGCGACAAGCGCTGCAATACAACCGACCTCAGCTGTTGGCAGCACTCCGGGGAGCGGGGCATCCGGTGCGTGATCTAAAAATTCAGCAGCACCACGCTTCCGCGACACTCACTCCTGACGATGAGCAGACGATCTGGGGGCGACACCCCAGTCGGATCGATGTCCATGGACTTGGAACATGTCCGACCTGCCAACGACCATCACCCCAGGGGGAAATCGACCTGTGGTCGTTCTGTGGCTTTTGCCGCCGTCAGCAATTGAGTGAGGACTCAACGATCAATACCGTTCAGGACGTGGCTCCCGCCAATCCAGAGTCACCCCGTCGTCCACAAGGGCATCCGCCCGCCTCTGCAAACGGGAACGATCGAGTCTCCAGAGCTGATAAATCCCGTAATTCCCCAAAACCTCGGGGCTGAGGTTCTGCCAATAGGGTTTTTCTGAGGTGACGCGATCAATCGCGATCAGCACGGTGGACTCGGCAGGGCTTGGCCCGATGGGACGCCCCTTCCAGCCACGACGGTTGTCGTGCAATAACCGATCCGCCAGGTTCACCAAAGCTCCATCGGAGCGGCCTTCAAAGAGGACGACTTGGTTTGTGTAGAAGTGAAGAGACGGTTTCATCACACCAACCATCGCCACGGGTTCATCGGGACGCTGTTGGTCGACGATTTGAGCGGCCACATCCCGCACAGGACGTTGGCGGAGTCGATCGGCGAGCTCGGCGATGGGGAGCAAGGCCGTGACGTGAAACAGAACGAGGGGCAATTGCATCGCCACAAGCCTCTGCACTGGAGACCAACGCAACATCAGCCCCCCAACCAGGGCGGCAACGGTGAACCAACCAGCGGCACGAAGCACCAAGCCGCTGCTTGAGAGATCGGCGGCCAAGCTGGGCATTTCTGGGTCGTCGATCAGAGGAATCCACTGACCTGACATCCAAAAGCCAAGGGACAGCCCTCCGATCAGAAGAACGGTCACCGCACTCGCGATGGTGACTCCTCGCGATCGGCGCCTGACTGAGAGTGCGATCAGCAGCGCAGCAGCGGGAGTGGCAGGCAACCAATAACTGGGGAGTTTTGTCGCCGCAGTCGTGAACAACAGCAGCACAGCGAACAACCAGCAGGCCGCGAACTGCTGCAGTGAATGCTTAGGGATCGATCCACCCGAACGACACTGCATGAGCCCAAGCAGCAGCAAAGGCGTGAAGGGAAGCGCCGCAATGAGCATGAGCGGGATGAAATACCACCAGGGCTGGAGGTGGTTATTGACCACCGATGTGAAGCGCTGAAGGTTGTGATAGCCGAAGAAGCTGTCCCAAAAGGGCTGCCCCTCGACCAGCAATTCAGCGGCGTACCAAGGCAGGCTGATGGCTGCCGTGATGAACAGGCCAGGGAGGGGACGCAGCCGAGTCCAAAGCAGTCCCAACTCGCGGCACAGCAGACCGAATGCCAACAGGGTGATCCCTGACAAGACCACGGCAACCGGCCCCTTCGCCAGCACCGCAAAGCCAAGGACCACCCAAGCGGCCCACCAAGGCTGACCGTCTGGCTCAGCAAAGCGACGCCATTGCAGGAGAAGGCTCAAGCTCAGCAACGCGCACAGCAACGCATCGCTCACCGCCGTACGACTCCAGATCAACACCAGTGGCGACAACGCAAAGGCCAAGGGCGCCGCGACCGCTGTCCACTGCGGTCGCTGATCATCCGCCTGTGGCCAACGCAGCAACGTGTCAGCCAGGCCAAGCATCACGGCGATGCAAGAGAGTCCAGACGGCAGACGAGCGGCCCAGCTGCCGAGGGGGTCCCAGACCCCATGACCGGGGAGGGCATAGGACACCCCCATCAGCCAATAAATCAGCGGAGGTTTGTCGTAGCGCGGCAACCCATTGACCCTTGGAGTGAGCCAGTCGCCGGTCTCAGCCATCCCACGCGCCGCCGCCGCAAACAGCGGAGGGGTTTCGTCAATTAATCCCGTTGTCCCGAGATGCCAGAGGGCAAGCAAAACGCCGAGACCCAACACCAACGCCAGAACCCGGCGTCGACTGCGGCAGGACAACTTCTCCACGCCTGCACACTCAAAGGCTGGTGGAGATGCTGACATCTCCTGACACCAGACCCGCCAAAATCCAGGCCTCGACCCGTTCGGCGAACACCTGACAGGTGGCGTGGGTTTCCACCCAATCCCGACAGGCTTGACGCTTGATGAGATTCAGACGGTTTAAAGCAGCCGTCAGACCCGCGACATCATCCGGTGGAACCAACCAGCCCGTCGTCCCGGATTGAATCAACTCACCCGGCCCCCCACGGTCGTAGGCCACAACCGGTACACCACAGGCCAGGGCTTCAACAACAACGTTTCCATAGGCCTCGTTCCACTTCGGAGTGTTGATGAGAGCCCGACAACCACCCAACTGCCGCTGGAGTTCTGCTGTCGGCACAAATCCACGCCATTCGATCGTGCCTTCCGGAACGCTGGCCTCAACGGCCTCGGCATAGGCCGCGTCTTCCTTCAGCCCCCAAACCAAGAGATGTTCACCCAACGCCGCCGCCGCGGCCGCGGCATCTTCCAAACCTTTTTCGGGAGCAATGCGTCCGGCCCAGCCAAGGGAACCGTCCGCAGTCGGACGAAACGTGTACTGGCGCAGATCAAAACCATTGCCAACCACGCGCGGGGGTGCGGGCAAAGCAAAATCAGCAGCTTGACGGGCCGTATGGAAAGCAAGCCGTCTCTGATCCCAACGTCCTAAAGACTCAATTCCCTCCCCCATCACCGCCGACTCCCTGCCCATGCTGATGAGATGGAACAAGGGGATGGAGAGATAGGGCGTCATCCAAAGAGGCAGCCAGTCGTACCCAAAATTGAGCAGTGCATCGGCACCAACCTGCCGGGCATGGGTCAAAGCACGCTCCAGCAGACGCGGCAGCATCCCATTCGCCGGAATCGTGATGTCCGCCGTCGGATCGCTGTGCTGCCAACTCGGTTGATCGCAGCCATCCACCTCGAGCAGCTCCAACCTGGAATCGGAGAACGGCAGCGTCGATCCCGCACCCGCGATCACGGTCAAACGATGACCACGTGACAACAACCCCTGCACCAGGGAGCGCAGCGTCAACTCAACCCCCCCTCCACGACCACTCCCCAGAGCCCCAATCGGAGTACTGATCAAAACAAGATGAAGACATCGATGAGCCATCACGGTCAAACCACCGCTTCGCTGACTGGGGGCTGCTCCCACAATCGCCGCCGCTGACTGACACAGATCACCGATCCCATCACCAGCGCCACACCGATCCATTGCAAAGGGTCGAGTCGCTCACCCAACAACCACCCCCCTGTTGCCAACGCAAACACCGGTGTCAAAAAACCGAGACTGCTGAAGCTGGTGAGATCACGCCGATTGGCAAACCAAAAGAACAGGGCATAGGCCAATGCACTTCCCAGGAAACTGGCGAACCCCATCCGAAGCCAATCATTGATTCCCCAAGCAGGGAGAGACCAACCCTTGTCCAGCACAGAACAGCCGAACAGAGGCAGGCCACCAATCGCCATGTGCCAACCGGTTGTCGCCACAGGGTCGCTATGTCGCGAGGCGTAACGGATCAAAACCGTACCGATCGCCATCGCTAACGCTGCCAAGAGCATCCATCCTTCACCGGGCTGAAGAGCAACGGCCAAACCGGGCTCATCGCGGAGCAACCACCAGTGTCCAAGCAGCTCTGCCGGGACCCCCAAACAGAGGATCCCGGCTAATCCCAGCCCCAATCCAAGCCAACCAATTGGATTGATGGATTCAGCAAACAGGCCACGCGCCAGCAAGGCAACAAGCAACGGTTGAGAGTCGATCAAGACAGAACCAAGACCAGCACCGGTTCCGGCCAAACCAAGAGCCAATAGAGCTTGGAACAGGACGGCATCCACCAACGTGAAGAGCGCAAACCAGCCGAGATCACGACGATCCACCCACAGAGAACGTCCAGTCGCCCAGACCCAAATGAGCACGGCGAGCCCTGCAGGGAACAGCCTCAAGGCAGCCACCAACCACGGGCCACCGCTTGGGATTAAAGGCGCCATCGCTGTCATGGCCGTTCCCCAAAGCGCGAAGGGCAACACCATCAGCAGCCACAGGAGTTGACGTGACATGCGATTCGGGGGCTGTGACCTTTTTAAGATCCCCAAGAAAGCAGATGTGAAACATGGTTTGGCCGTGGTGCCGAAAATCACGCCGCCGCATGGCGCGGATCGTTGTGGAGGGAGCCATTTCTGGCAGCACACGCAAGCGGGTGCTGAAAGCTCTACGGGACGTTGAACGTCGAGAATTTCCAGCCCTACTCCTCCGAATCGACAGTCCCGGTGGCACCGTTGGCGACAGCCAAGAAATCCACGCCGCGCTGCTCAGAATTCGCGACAAGGGCTGCAAAATTGTTGCCAGCTTTGGCAATATCTCCGCCTCTGGAGGCGTCTATATCGGCGTTGCCGCCGACCAGATCGTGGCCAATCCGGGCACGATCACTGGATCCATCGGTGTGATCCTTCGAGGCAACGACCTGTCCAAAGTGTTCGAACGCATTGGCATCCGCTTTGACACGGTGAAAAGCGGTCGGTTTAAGGACATCCTGTCCCCGGATCGTCCGCTGAGCGACGACGAGCGTCAGCTGCTGCAGGAATTAATCGACAGCAGCTACGGACAATTTGTTGGCGTTGTTGCCACGGGTCGAAAGCTCACGACCGACCAGGTGAAGACGTTTGCCGATGGACGTGTGTTTAGCGGAGAGCAGGCGCTCAAACTGGGGCTTGTCGATGAACTCGGTGACGAGGAGCATGCCCGACGTCTCGCTGCTCGCCTTGCCGAGCTGGATGAAGACAACAGCCGACCGATCACCCTGGGGAAAGAACGGCGCAAGCTGAGCGGACTTCTGCCGGGTTCCGCTGTTCTCCATCAACTTCAAAAACGCGTGAGTCTTGAATTGATGGGCAATGGACAGGTGCTCTGGCTCTACAGACCATGACCGACTCCCCCCTGCGTTTGGTTGGCCTGCGTGGTGCAACGACATGCCACGAGAACTCGGTCAAGGCCATCGAATCTGCCGTTCGAGCCCTGATGGACGCCTTGGTCAACCGAAATGGGTTAACGCCAGATCGCATTGTGTCCCTCACTTTTTCGGTGACGACCGATCTCGACGCTTGTTTCCCTGCTGCCATCGCACGGCGTCGTGAAGGCTGGGATGGCGTTGCCCTGTTGGACTGCCAGCAAATGGCGGTTCAAGGAGATCTCGAACGCTGCATCCGTGTACTCGCCCATGCCTGGCTGCCCGGCGACCAAGACGCCCAACATCCCTATCTCGAAGCAGCAAGCCGGCTGAGACCAGACAGATCCAGTCACAACTGACAGATCAGACGCCGGCCCAGACTGATCTCGCATCGGCATTGGACTCAGGAGAATCCGTTGAACCCGTCACGGTTTCGACCATGCCCATTCAGAGCCCAAGCCTGCGCCGCTGGATCGGTGGCGCTGCCATGACGGGACTGGCCTTGATGGCTCCAGCAGATCTGATCGCCCCCGGGACAGCTGCTCACGCCCAGGGAACTCCTGGGCTCATGGAGTTCCGATGGGATACCGATCGCGGTTACCGCAAGCTGTATTACTTCCAAACCTCGACGTTCGAGAACGATCGCTCTGAGTGGTATCTCACCCTGCGTGAAAAAGACCGCAAAACCGCTGTCCTCAAACTGACCGTCACCGTTCCGGACTATTTCGACGCCAAGCTCAAGCCCAGACGAATGAGCCTCTGCAAGACCTCTGCCGGCAGCATGATGAGCCGCACAAAATGCCTGGAAACCATTCCAGCAACCATTGAGGTCAACGATAAGCAGACGACGATTGAAGTCTTTCCAGACACCCCTCTGCCCATGGACGGCGACTACTCCCTTCGCATCAAGCTGTTCAACCCTGAGGGAAAACGCATGTACCAACTCAATGCGTTGATCCAAGCCCCTGGCGATGTGCCGATGTCCGGTTACGCCGGAAGCTGGCTGATCGATGTGGACTAACTGATAAATTGTTTAGCTCTGATCGGACGACGACACAGGCGCTATGACCAAACGCACCCTCGGTGGAACCAGTCGCAAGCGCAAACGCGTGTCGGGTTTCAGGGTCCGCATGCGGTCCCACACCGGCCGTCGGGTGATCCGTACGCGTCGTAAGCGTGGTCGTTCACGTCTGGCCGCCTGATTCGCCAGCTGAATCCAAGTTGCGAACCCTGAACTGTCATGTCCTATCGGACGGCAGCTCAGGGTTTTGTTCTGAGTCTCAATGTCCTTCTGCCAACGCTCGAGTTGATGGCACTCCCCGCCTCAATGCGACTCAGGGGTCAGCGGTGCTTCACCAGGCTGCATCGATCTGCGAAGCGCCACCATGGGCAATGGATGGTGCTACGCAAGATCCAAGCTGATCCGACGTTGTTGCGTCCAGAACTTCGCTCCGCTCGGATTCAACGCTGCCGTTGCGCAATCGTGATCAGCAGCAAGGTGAGCAAGCGGGCGGTCAAACGCAACCGTTTACGGAGGCTGTTTCACACCCATCTCCGCAAACGCCTCGAATCACAAGACCAATTCGCTGGTCAATGGCTTCTCATCAGCCTGCGACCGGACGCATCAGCAATTGACTCCGCACAGTTGCTCGAAGAATGCGACAGTCTTCTTACGTCAGCCGGCCTGCACTCATGACTAGCAGCCTCCCGGAAGAGGTTCACTACGAAGGGGGTCCCGCTCGCGGTGATCTCATCTTCAACATCCTTCTCGGTTTCACACTGATCGGGCTTCCTTTCACGATCGGTGCTGTCGTTCGGGCCTTTTGGCTCCGCTTTCGTATCACCAGCCGACGCGTTTCCGTGACCGGTGGCTGGAGAGGCAACGACAAAACNCAAGTNGTGTATAGCCAAATCAAGGAAGTTCGCACNGTGCCACGGGGCTTCGGNGCCTGGGGTGACATGGTGCTTGTGCTCAAGGATGGAGCGCGTCTTGAGATGCGNTCTTTGCCGAATTTCCGAGAAATCGAAAGTTTCATTCTCGAGCGNATGGCAGCGCGAGCCGCCACNACCGCTGAAAAGTCAGTTGAAGGCTTCGCCGCCTAGGCGGATGCTGTTGCACACTGGCCCCACAACGACACCAACAACGCAACCATCAACGTGATCGGATACATCTCCGACAACCTGCTGATCCCGATCCTGGATTTTTTCTACGGATTGGTCCCCAGCTATGGACTGGCCATCGTGGCTCTCACGATTGTCATTCGTGTCGCCCTCTACCCCCTGAGTGCTGGCTCAATTCGCAGCGCCCGTCGCATGCGAATCGCCCAGCCTGTGATGCAGAAACGGCAAGCAGACATCAAAGCCCGCTATGCCAACAACATCCAGAAACAGCAGGAGGAATTGGGCAAGGTCATGAAGGAGTTCGGCAGCCCCTTGGCGGGGTGCCTGCCACTGCTCGTGCAGATGCCGATCCTGTTTGCCCTCTTCGCCACCTTGAGNGGATCACCGTTCGCTGATGTTCCCTACACCCTCAATCTGAAAGTTCTGCCGGCTGATCAGATTGCGGCTGTGGAGCCGAAGCCGTTTAACAGTGCCAGCCACTCCATTTTCATCGGCGAGACNGACCACGTTCCAGTGATCGCCAGCTTGCCTCGAGGAACGAAGCTGGGGGTAGGAGATAGCGCAACAGTCAATCTCCACACCAAAGATGGTCGACCTTTCTCAGAAATTCTCGAGGGTCTAGAAGACTCTGGCCGATTTGCCCCGAACTGGTCGATCACCAAAGGTGATGGGATTGTTGGCGTTAGCGAAGACGGAACCATCACGGCTCTNAGTGCCGGTGATGCCACCGTGGANGCGAAAATTCCAGGCCTTGCGGCTCGCAGCGGCTTCCTCTTCATCAAAGCCCTTGGNCAGGTGGGCTTCTACGCCGATGGTGCCGTCAATTGGGACATTGCCATCCTCGTTGGCGGATTTGGTTTAACCCTGTTCCTGTCGCAACTGCTTTCAGGCATGGGGATGCCGGCCAATCCGCAACAGGCCACAGCAAACAAAATCACCCCGGTGATGATTACGGGAATGTTCCTGTTNTTCCCTCTTCCGGCTGGAGTTCTGCTCTACATGGTGATCGCCAATATTTTTCAAGCACTCCAGACCTTCATCCTCACCAGGGAGCCGCTTCCCGACAATCTCCAGCAGATTCTCGACCAGCAACTCACCCAGCAAACAGTCCCAGCCACAGCAACATCTGCTGGCATAGCGTCTGACAACCGTCTTCCTTTCGAGCCCAAAGGCGGGAAATGATTGAGGGCCTCGAGCCAATTCCCCTTCAGGAGCTCCGTGCTTTGGGTGAACCCAAGGCTTGGAGCGTCGAGGGCCAGCTCGATGCTCTGCCAACCCTGACNCCGGTTCGCGGGCGGATGAGCGCAGAACATCGGGGCAATGTTCTGTCTGTTGAAGGTGAACTCACCACCATCGTCACCCTGACCTGTGATCGTTGCCTGGGGCAGTTCAATCAACAGTTGGATTGCCAGCCCTCTGAACTGATCTGGTTAGGGCAAGAGCCACCCACAACCAGCCAACTTCAAGAGTCTGAAGACATCGCTGCTCTGGACGGCCTTGTCGAATCCCTGAACCCACGGGGTTCATTCGACCCCCAGCAGTGGGTGTTTGAACAACTCAATTTGCTGCTGCCGGTCGTCAATCATTGCGGCACGCATTGCCCAGGGCCAGGTGTTCCTTTGCGCGAAACCGCTGAACCATCCGAAACAGCGGCAATCGATCCACGCTGGGATGCCCTACGGCGGTTGAACGGTCAATGAGCAGCGCTGAATGGAGTGATCAGCTGGACTTGCTGATTCGCGCCAGAACTCCTCTGATTTGGGTGCGAAGCACGGAGGAGCAAAGGGTGGCTGAACTGCTGGAGCAAACCTGCCGGCAACTTCAGCGCCGTCTCTGCGACTGGGACTTCATCGCAGGTTTATCCGGGGGCCTCAACCAAGAAGGTTTAGGAAGCCGTCAACCGATGGCCGTTCTTCAGTGGCTGGAGCAACTCGATGGCTCAACACCCACGCTTCTCCTCGTCCGTGATTTCCATCGTTTCTGCGACGATCCGGGCATCGCCAGGATGTTGCGAAACCTGGCTACCAGCCTCCGGAGTACGCCTCACACACTCGTGCTCTGCAGTGGAGCCTGGACACCTCCNGCGGATCTCGAAGAGGCGTTGACCCTTCTGGACCTGCCNTTACCGGACGGNCAGGATCTGCGTGCATTGATCACAAGCATCGCAAGCAGCAGCGGCACAGGACTCACTGCGGAGGTGCTCGACACACTGGTGCGTGCATGCAGTGGGCTGAGCGCCATGCGCGTTCGCCAAGTAGCAGCGCGGGCTCTGGCGAAGCGCGGGCAACTTGGNGCTGAAGATCTCCGTGACGTTCTCGAAGAAAAACGCCAAACCATTGCGCGCAGCGAAGTTCTGGAGTTCTGCGCGACGGAAACCGGCACGGAAGCCATCGGTGGCCTTGATGCCCTAAAAGCCTGGTTGGATCAACGCCACCGCGCCTTTTCTGATGAGGCACGGCAATTTGGCTTGCCTGTGCCACGGGGTGTCTTGCTGGTTGGTCCACAAGGCACTGGGAAATCCCTGACCGCCAAGGCAATCGCCCGTAGTTGGTCGATGCCTTTGCTGCGTCTCGACGTGGGCCGTCTGTTTGCCGGTCTGGTTGGAGCCAGTGAAGCCAGAACACGCGAAACCATTCAGCGCGCTGAAGCCATGGCGCCATGCGTGCTCTGGATTGATGAGATCGACAAAGGATTTGGCGGAGATGGGCGCAGCGATGGCGGCACAAGCCAACGGGTTCTGGCCAGTGTTCTCACCTGGATGGCCGAGAAACAATCTCCTGTGTTTGTGGTGGCGACTGCGAATGGCATCGATCAGCTTCCCGGCGAGCTGTTGAGGAAGGGTCGATTCGATGAAATTTTTCTGCTTGACCTACCGAGCATGAGCGAGCGGCGCAGCATTCTTGATTTGCACTTGAATNGCCGCCGCCCAGGCCTGAACCTGCCCCTCGACACTGTGGTGAGTCGTAGCGGAGGGTTTTCAGGAGCTGAGCTCGAACAGGTGGTGATTGAAGCGCTCCACCTGGCCTTCGCGGAGGGCCGCGAGCTGAAAGAAATGGATCTCATCTTGGCGGCCTCCCAACTCATCCCCCTGTCGCGAACCGCGCGAGAGCAACTCGATGCCTTGAAAGAGTGGGCAAGCAGTGGCCGCGCTCGCCCGGCCTCTATTGCGACAGGTAACGAAGCCTGACCCCAGGTAACGAAGCCGGGCCTCTCAAAAGACGAGAAGAGCTGAGCTTCGTACGGTCCGCTCAGCGCCAGAAGCTTTCATGAATCGTCCGAGTGACCTGACTGCACAGCTGGCAGTGGCCTGCCTTGGTGCAGGTGTGATTACCACCGTTGCGGTGGCCCAGGGACAAAACCCAATGACAGCACTAGGCATCACGCTCTTTTCAGCCGTGGCTGCCGTCATGCTTGGACAGGTGATCTGAATCCCCCTGCCATAGGCTGCCGGCGCTGATGCCCACGGAACCGTGCTCGACCAGCGCCTTGTGCGTGACAAACCCGATGCCATTGCCCAGGAGCTAGGTCGCCGGGGGAAAGCCGTCGATCTCACCCGCCTCCAGCTGATCGCGCAGCAGCAGCGGAGTCTGGAAGAGAAGCGGAGCAACCTTCAAGCCGATGGCAATCGCATCGGCAAGGAGGTTGGCCAACGGATCAAAGCTGGTGCAGATCCCAAAAGTGACGACATCGCCGAACTGCGCAAGCAGGGCAATGTCATCAAGCAGAAAGTGGCCGTCCTAGAGGACGAGGAGAAACAGCTGAATGCTGAGCTGAAGGATCAGCTGCTCAACTTCCCCAACCTGCCTTCAGCGGAGTGTCCAGACGGAAAAGACGAATCCGACAACATCGAGTTGCGTCGGTGGGGAACGCCGCGAACAGAAGACGGGCTTGAGGAGCACTGGCAGATCGCCGATCGCTTGAACCTGTTCGACACCGAGCGTTCTGTGCGCATTGCACAAAGTCGCTTTGTAACCCTGATCGGACAAGGCGCTCGCTTGGAACGTGGTCTGATCAACTTCATGCTGGATCTCCACACCAGCAAGGGTTATCGAGAAGTCCTCCCTCCCGTTTTGGTCAACACAGCCAGCCTGACCGGATCAGGACAGCTGCCCAAATTCGCCGACGAAAGTTTTCGCTGCGCCGAAGATGACCTCTGGCTTACACCCACGGCAGAGGTACCCGTGACATCGCTGCATCGCGATGAAATCATCCCGGCCGATCAACTCCCCCTTCGCTACGCCGCCTACAGCCCTTGTTTCCGACGGGAGGCCGGAAGCTACGGACGGGACACCCGAGGGTTGATTCGCCTCCATCAGTTCAACAAGGTGGAGCTGTACTGGTTCACGCATCCGGATCACTCAGCAGAAGCCCATCAACAGATCACCGCCGATGCAGAAGCAGTCCTGCAAGCCCTGGAACTGCCCTATCGCGTTCTCGATCTCTGCACCGGTGACCTTGGGTTTTCAGCACAGCGCACCTACGACCTAGAGGTCTGGCTGCCAGGTGCAGGCGCCTATCGAGAAATCTCAAGTTGCAGCGTCTGCGGCGACTTTCAAGCGCGTCGTTCTTCAATCCGAACCAAAGAAGGCAAAAACACCCGCCTGGTGCACACCCTGAATGGCAGTGGGCTTGCGGTCGGAAGAACCATGGCGGCCGTGCTTGAAAACGGACAGCAGCCCGATGGAACCATCCAACTGCCTAAAGCACTCGTGCCATACGTCGGCATGGAGCAACTCAAGCCAGAATGAGCCGACTTCCCTGATCGGATGCCCATGAATGTGTTCGCGGCCCTTGGGGTTCTGGCCTTGCTGATCGTGATTCACGAGGCGGGCCACTTTTTTGCCGCAACACTGCAGGGAATCCGGGTCAGCGGCTTTTCGATCGGATTCGGTCCTGCTCTGATCAAACGCCAACGACGGGGGGTCACCTACGCACTTCGCCTGCTCCCGCTCGGTGGCTTCGTGGCGTTTCCCGACGATGAAGAGGATTCCTCGATCGCCAGCGACGACCCAGACCTACTCAAAAACCGACCAATTCCTCAACGGGCTTTGGTCATCGCAGCAGGAGTGCTGGCCAACCTGCTTCTGGCTTTTGTTGTGCTCTTCGGCCAAGCGGCCGTTGTCGGCCTTCCTGCGGATCCAGACCCAGGCGTTCTGGTCGTCGGAATTCAGCCAGGTGGGGCTGCTGACCGTGCTGGCCTGAGTGCAGGAGATCTCATCCTCTCGGTTGACCAAACAGCCCTGAAAGCAGGGCAAGCTGGCGTTCAGGAGATTGTCCAGCTGGTCAAAGCCGCTCCAGAACAGACCCTCGAGATCAGCCGAGAGCGCGATGGACAATCGAATGTCATCCAGCTGACCCCTGACGACGTCACCGGCCAAGGGCGTATCGGAGCTCAATTGCAAACCAACCTGAATGGCGCCACACGGCCAGTGAACGGTCCTGGTGAACTGATTGGCCACACCTCAACACAATTCATCCGCCTGCTGCAGCAAACCATCAGTGGCTACAGCGGCTTGATTACCGATTTCCAAACCACTGCCGGCCAGGTCAGTGGCCCGGTCAAGATCGTGGAAATGGGAGCGCAATTGAGTGAGCAAGGAGGATCCGGGCTTGTGCTCTTCATGGCGTTGATTTCGGTCAACCTCGCGGTGCTCAATTCCCTCCCACTGCCTTTGCTCGATGGCGGGCAGATGCTGCTCCTGGTGCTGGAAGCGCTCCGGGGACGTCCTGTGCCTGAGCGGTTTCAACTGGCTTTTGCGCAGTCTGGATTTCTGCTGTTGCTGGGGCTCACCGTGGTTCTGATCGTTCGCGACACCACTCAGCTCTCCGCCGTTCAGCAACTGATCAATCGCTGATCGGGGAAGGGAGCCAGTCGACCTGTAAAGTTAGAAATTCCCACATTCGTTTCTTTCAGCTGCATGGCCAAGAAGTCGATGATCGCCCGCGATGTGAAGCGTAAAAAAATGGTGGAGCGTTTTGCCACCAAGCGCGCTGCACTCATGGAGGCGTTCAATGCAGCGAAGGATCCGATGGATCGCCTGGAGATTCACCGCAAGATCCAGGCTCTGCCTCGCAATAGCGCCCCCAACCGCGTCCGCAACCGTTGCTGGGCCACAGGCAAACCCCGCGGTGTGTATCGCGATTTTGGTTTGTGCCGCAACCAACTTCGTGAGCGTGCTCACAAAGGCGAACTTCCAGGTGTGGTGAAGTCCAGCTGGTGATCAGAACGATTCAGCCAACTGCTGAATCCCATTACAAAACAAGCAAAAAAGGGGACTGGCGCAAAGCCATCCCCTTTTTTGTTGTGAATCGAAGCGATGAAATGCAAAAATGGAATTGACAAAGGGACATAAACCGACGTGCAAGGACAAACACAGTCAATTTCGTTTGATGGACGCGAAATTCGACTGACCACAGGGCGCTTCGCCCCTCAAGCAGGGGGGTCAGTTCTGGTCGAATGCGGCGATACCGCTGTTCTGGTCACCGCGACACGATCTTCAGGCCGCGAAGGCATCGATTTCCTGCCGCTGATCTGCGATTACGAAGAGCGGCTGTATGCCGCTGGACGGATCCCTGGCAGTTACCAACGGCGTGAAAGCCGCCCCCCCGAACGAGCAACCCTGACGGCGCGACTGATCGACCGTCCGATGCGCCCGTTGTTCCCGAATTGGCTCAGAGACGACCTCCAGGTTGTTGCAACCTGTCTGTCGCTCGACGAGCGGGTTCCTGCAGACGTGTTGGCGGTCACTGGAGCATCGATTGCAACGCTGCTGGCCAAGATTCCCTTCAACGGCCCCATGGCCGCCGTCCGTGTTGGCTTGCTGGGAGACGACTTCGTTCTCAACCCCAGCTATCGAGAAATTGAACGGGGTGACCTCGATTTAGTTGTGGCCGGAACACCTGATGGTGTGGTCATGGTCGAAGCCGGTGCCAACCAGCTTCCCGAAGGAGATGTGATCGAAGCCATCGATTTCGGTTACGAAGCGATCTGTGAATTAATCAAGGCCCAGCAAAATCTGCTCAAGGATCTCGGCATTGAGCAGGTCCGTGTTGAAACACCGGAGCAAGACAACACTGTTCCAGCGTTTCTGGAGAAGAAGTGCAGCAAAGCCATCAGTGGTGTGCTGAAGAAGTTCGAGCAGACCAAAGAGGAGCGCGACAGCGCTCTCGACGTGGTGAAGACCGAGGTGGCCGAAACCATCGCAGCACTCAAAGATGACGATGCTGTGAAACAGGCCGTGTCAGGCAACTCGAAACTGTTGGGGAACAGCTTCAAAGCGCTGACCAAAACCCTGATGCGCCAGCAAATCCTTAAGGACGGCAAACGGGTTGATGGACGAGGGCTCGATGAAGTCCGTCAGATCAGTGCACTCGCCGGCGTGTTGCCTCGTCGCGTCCATGGCTCTGGCCTTTTCCAACGCGGCCTAACCCAGGTGCTTTCCACCGCAACGCTGGGAACCCCGAGCGATGCACAGGAAATGGATGACCTGCATCCCAACACCGAGAAGCTGTATCTGCATCACTACAACTTCCCGCCTTATTCCGTTGGTGAAACCAGACCGATGCGCTCGCCAGGACGTCGGGAGATCGGTCATGGCGCTCTCGCTGAGCGGGCCATCCTGCCGGTGCTTCCAGCCAAAGACACATTCCCGTACGTGGTGCGTGTGGTCAGCGAGGTGCTCAGCTCAAACGGATCGACGTCGATGGGATCTGTTTGCGGCAGCACTCTGTCGCTGATGGACGCCGGCGTTCCCTTGAAGGCCCCGGTCAGTGGCGCCGCGATGGGTCTGATTAAAGAAGGCGACGACGTTCGAATCCTGACGGACATCCAGGGCATCGAAGATTTCCTAGGAGACATGGATTTCAAGGTGGCCGGCAGTGAGAAGGGCATCACCGCCCTTCAAATGGACATGAAGATCACCGGCCTATCGGTGAAGACGATCGCTGAGGCGGTCAATCAGGCACGTCCGGCGCGACTGCACATCCTCGAGAAAATGCTCGAGGCCATCGACACCCCACGTGAAGGTCTCTCTCCCCATGCCCCACGTCTGCTCAGCTTCCGCATCGACCCTGAGCTGATTGGCACCGTGATCGGCCCAGGTGGCCGCACGATCAAAGGGATCACAGAGCGCACCAACACCAAAATCGACATCGAGGACAGCGGGATCGTCACCATCGCGTCCCACGACGGGGCCGCTGCCGAAGAAGCCCAGAAGATCATCGAAGGCCTCACCCGCAAGGTCAATGAAGGCGAGGTGTTCTCGGGCTCGATCACCCGCATCATCCCGATTGGTGCTTTTGTCGAAATACTTCCCGGCAAGGAAGGGATGATTCACATCTCCCAGCTCTCCGAAGCCCGTGTGGAGAAAGTCGAAGATGTGGTGAAAGTTGGTGATGACGTCACCGTGCGCGTCCGCGAAATCGACAACCGTGGCCGGATCAATCTCACGCTGCGCGGCGTTCCCCAAAACGGCGATGCCACAGAGCCTGAGCCTCAGCCCACCCCCGTGGCACCACTGACCTGATCAGACCTGGAACCCAGGATCAATCTCAGCCATCGCCCGCGTTGCACGCTCACCGAGTGCATCGTGGGCTTTTCCATGGCTCGCGATCAGACATCCAGCCTGACGAACATCGCCGGTGTTGTAGGTGAGATCACTGGCATCAGCGTGAGTAAAGCGGCCACCAGCTGCGAGCAACACCGCTTCCGGTGCGGCCATGTCCCAGTCTTTCGGGGCACTGCGGCCTGACAGAGAGACATACAGATCGGTTTCACCCCGAAGGATCGTCGCGACCTTGCAGCCAACGCTGCCCACAGCTTTCGACCCGCCAAGCCCCAAAGCGCTGATCAGTTGTTCCAAGCGGTCATCACGATGGCTACGGCTTGCAACCAGGATCAGATCAGATAGTGCTGTGCGCTCGCTGAAGCGCACGGGGGACCGCTGGCCCTCACGGTCTTCACACCAGGCTCCCTGACCAACGACTCCAAACCAGAGTTCATCGGCTTCCGGCAGCAGAACGACGCCCAACACCGGACGCTGACCACGAACGAGGGCCAAATGCACGGCATATTCCCCGGTGCCTTGAAGAAAATCCTTGGTTCCGTCCAATGGATCCAAGATCCAAAGCCACTCCGCCGGGAGGGGCTCTCCCTCCGTCAGCTGCTCTTTCGCAGTTTCCTCACTGAGCAGGGTCCATCCAGCATCAGGAAAAGCAGCGGATAAACCATCCAACAACCACTGATTCACCGCAAGATCAGCGGCAGAGACAGGTCCTTCGCCTCCATCATCAACGCTGAGAGCCTTGGGGAACCCATGCGGTGGCTGTTCGCCACGGGCATAGGCCCGAAGAATGTCGGCAGACCCCCAACTGAGACGTCTGAGCTCAGCGAGCAGATCCTCCTGATTGACGCCGGCTGGCAAAACGTCTGAGCTCACCATGGATGATCGACAGGGGATCGCCATTGTGATGGAACGCCCTGCGCTGGTCTGTTGAGGCCACAATCAAGGCATACGACCAATCGGACAGCGGTGTCTGCAAAGCAAGGTCAGGAACCCGTCGCAGGCACCCTCTATCTGGTTGGGACACCAATCGGACATCTCGGTGACCTGTCTCCACGCGCCAAGGCANTCCTCGCCTCGGTGGATGTCATCGCCTGTGAAGACACACGCCACAGCGGTCAACTGCTCAGCAGCTTGAACGCAGCAGGCCAGCGACTGTCGTTCCATCAGCACAACACCCGCACACGGTTGCCACAGCTGCTGGCATTGCTNGACGAGGAGCGAAGCCTGGCGGTGATTAGCGATGCTGGCCTGCCAGGGATCAGTGATCCAGGCGANGAACTCGCCGCTGCCGCNCGCTCAGCAGGACATCCCGTCATTTGCGTGCCAGGCCCATGTGCAGCGACCACGGCCCTNGTCAGCAGTGGACTCCCCAGCGGTCGATTTTGCTTTGAAGGATTTCTGCCAGCCAAAGGCCGTGAGCGCAATGCGCGCCTTGAGCTGATTGCGCGTGAACCAAGAACATCGGTTCTGTACGAAGCACCCCATCGAATCCTGCAACTCCTCAAGGAGCTCGACACCTTGTGTGGTGGCGATCGAGCCGTGCAGATCGCGAGAGAACTCACCAAGCGACACGAGGAGCAAATNGGGCCTGATATCGCCGCGGCGCTGNGCCATTTCAGTCACCATCGGCCACAGGGAGAATTCACAGTGATTTTGGGAGGCGCACCAGCAACTCCCATCGAGGCACCGACCGAAGCAGACCTCCTTGAACGCCTACAGCAGCGATTGGCTGCGGGATTGAGCGCCCGAGATGCTGCAAAAGATCTCGCTAAAGAGACAGGCCTCTCCAAACGAGAGCTCTATGGATTGATCCACCAACAGGGATCAGACTGACCCCTGTCTGATCGAGACACCCATGCTGCTCCGTCTACGCCTTGTTCTGCTGAGCCTCGGCAGCGGCGTTCTCTTTTTGATGCTGCTTTGCCTAGGCGCGCAAAATCTCAACGACCGCCATCAAGTCCGGCTCGGAAGCATGCGATCCGCTGCTCTACCCAGCGGATTCCTGATCGGGGTGTCACTGGTGATTGGCGTCATCAGCGGGGGAAGCACGGCGGCTGTTCTGCTACCTGACCAACGGGACTAGAGGTGACGTCTAATCAGGTGTTGGAATCCAGCGCAATCAACGTTCCATCCAGCACCAAGCGAGTAATTCCTCTAGCGAGAAGAAAAGAACTCGTCCGCACAAACACTTCCGTATCAGGCACCTTGATCACCCGTTGATGACGACTGCACTGTCGTTTGGCAGCTCTGGGGCTGGCAAAGAGATACACCCCTTTCAGATCTTGCTCGGCAGCGCTGAGAGCTCCCATATCTGGAAAGTCACGCAACGGACGAGCATCCAGTTCAACCACTTTGTCGACCAACATGTAGGCGCTGGTNGGTAAAGCGTCGACGGATAANGGNATGGGTGCAACCTCAGGATGATGCTCCAGTGGTTGCTCCGTTGTCAGCGGTATGAGTTCCAGAAACGGGTCAGCCNCTTCTGGTTCTGATGCAGGGGCCGACTCACTCTCATCAACCTCGGCATGTTCATCGAAGTCGTCCGCATCCTCTANGGCAAGGCTGCTCTCTGGATCTGGGTCGAGAGGAGCCACCTCTTGGGCGTCCGAAGACACGTCCACCGCATTGTCAGGAAGAGNAGCAGATGACGTCACGGGAGCCCGTTGACGACTCGCTTTCAAGGCCGCATATGCGTCAGCAGGCAACAACGCCTTGACCGTCCGAGTCACGGTATTTGGGCTGCATCCAAACGCTTCGGCCAGCGCAACGGTGCTTTCACCGGATTTGTAGCGACCGACGAGCTCTTGCTTGTCGTTGTCACTGAGACGACGCGCTGCCATCCCTTGGCTGCCTCCACAGAGGTTTTAACCTTAGAGGCCGCTGGTTCCAGTCATGGAGCCTTATCCCAGGCAACTGCCAAAATGGGTGGGCTGCTCCCTTAGCTCAGCTGGATAGAGCAACTGCCTTCTAAGCAGTCGGTCGATGGTTCGAATCCATCAGGGGGCGTGAATCAGGTCACAGGAAAATCACAAGACTGGGTTGACTTGCAACCCACCTGNACCAATAAGCAGCTTGGCGGAGATGAAAGCACTGTCCTTAAGTTGGNNTNGTTCAGTGCTCCATTNATCGAGACNAAAAAAGCAACGGCATCGAGGCACTGATCACCTGCTTCCTAGTCATAGATTGGNCTTGTATCCAGTTGCTACATACTTAAGCCCTTTCTTTTACAATCGCTGTAACGTTCCACTGTGCCCAGAAGGCACAAAAAGGCAGCCCTTAAGTTCAAGCCGATACCATTAATTNTGGCTTAAGATTCTCTTTATAGATTGGATGATAAATGTCTGGTTTCATTCTTGGGTCTTAATACTCCTCTCCTAACCATGCCTACCCAGAAAGTGGCTCCCGTCTTTATGCAGTACAGAAGGGTCACTTATCAAACAAACCAGCTGGAGGCTCGGAAGGCAGCCAACAGGATTGTGTCTCTGACCTACAGAGGCTGCTCCTATGCCAAGTCCATCTGAGNCAAAGGGGATTGAGAGGTTCCTGGNAGAGGAGGCCGCCTATGGCCTCTTTTTTATTGGCACACCAANGCAGTCAAAGAATCTTTTGGTGGCATANGTAAGCGAGGAAACACCCTGCGGCTATCACTCACCAAATNCTGCCTAATACTCTCTGACTTAATGAGTCTTCTGACGGATAGACCCGCTTGCATCTCCCACCTATCAAGGATCAAGACGCCAAAGGATCATGGACATGATGTTCTTCATCGGCATGAACGTCGCTCTTCTCGGCTTGCTTACCTATGGTCTAATAACAGCCAAAAAGGAGATCAAGGCTGGGCGCAAAGAGATCGTCTGACGGATAAGGTCTTTCTCTCGGACCAGTCTTATAGATATTCCCAACTTCACTTGAGCTATGGAGTGAACGTCAGCCTCTCAGGCTGTAGGCGGACCTAATCATCTAGGGAGATGAGAAGGTGTAAAGACTGGTCCCAGNCTGCTGAACCACTATGCATCAATGAATNACGAGCAAATGGTGAAGCAATCGCCAATTTGTACTAACTAATACGTCAAGACCTGCTGAACCACAGCCAGCTTTGATTGAGCCCACACACTTGATCACATGGACAACAAAATCAAAAGCTGCCAAGAGCTGAATACTCAACTGGCAATTTATCGCGCCTTTCGTAATTCACATGGAGTTGCGGCAGTGCTTCGCGAGATGGCACATGAACATTGTCCCATTCAGACCACGATCATTCGCTAGTCCCTAATGGGGCGGTGTTGGCTCTAGTCGCATTGAGATCCATAGAGTGCTTGATTCCTGGCAAGTAACCAGTCCTGATTAACAAAGGCCAGGCCATCGGGCATTACGGAGCAATTCATCATCGACTTGCCCTTACGGTGATCTTCGATGTCAAACCAACGAATTGCATTGCAACGGTCAACTTGGCGATGCGATCAGATTGTCTCTGATAAACAGTGCCATCAACGGTGACGTTGATATTGCTTTGCGCCCTTTCCGCGGCAATCTCTGCACTAGAGCGCCACTTTGGCGCAACCGCAGCAACACAGCATTACGCTTTTTCGGTGATGCGCTGCCTTCGCCTTACTCTTGCTACGGAACGACAGCAGAGCTGCGCAGCCGATCTCTTCAATGAGGTCGGTTTTTTTGATTACCGCCGTTTTATGTAGCGATCATTACTTCAAGTTGTATCGAGCTAATACAAAATAAATCTGATGCGTCGAGCATTAGGCGGCCGGGGAGAAGGTCGCTTTTTTATTGGGCTGACGAATAAGTAGTGCCGCTCAACACCTTTGTGCCTAGTGAATACACAGTTCAGGCACGGAGGCACTGTCGGGTTGGGACGCGCCTATTTGCTGCGGGGAAACCAGCAAAGGGCGAGGGGCGGGCACAAACGGATGGCTGCGCCACCCCCTGGAGCACTTGTTGAAGACCAACAAGACCGCTGAATGAGCGATGGTCGTTCACACGTTCCATCGCTTGCGCGAGGTATTCACAACGCAAGTAACGCGGTCATCTGACGCGAACCAACCTGCTGCCATTACGGCCATGGACGCGATATTGCTCTCGCGTTTGCTGTTGAAGCGGTTGGGTTGATGGCAGCAAAGAAACGACGTCATCGCACCCTGCAAGGGCAGGCCGAGGACGAAATTTTTAGGAATCAACGTTGGCTTGGTCTAAGCGAACAAGAGCGTTTGATTGGCCTGAACCACAACCAACAGGAGAACGATGCTGCCCATCGACACACGGGAATTCATTGAAAGTGGTGTGGCTGCCATTGATTGGGTGGAGTTGTATCGCCAGAAGTGATCACTTCACCTGTGAGCAGCGGCTTCGTAACTCAACCTGACCGTTATTTCCGATATATCTCAATTCACCTGTCTTGAGGTTGAGTTGACTCCAGCTGTTGGCATTGCCATATCGATCTGAATTGGTACGCCATCGTCTCCAACCTTGTTGGCGTTCTGCTTTGGATAAGGAGACTTTGCTGAATTGATATTGTCCGACAGCAACATAATTTGAGCCTGGGTTAAACATAACCGTATAGCTCTGTCCTTTATCAAAGGGAGGGGAGGGGGAATTACATTTGAACTCAATGAATCCACGAGTGCTCATAGCTTGACCGCAGGCAGCAAGAAGACCGAGGGCAAAGAAGGTGATCAAACGAGGATGGATTGACACGGTTATCGACTTTTCTTTCTTATTAGCCAGCTTCGCGATGAGTCAAACACTTTTTGATCCAGACCCGTTACCACTTCGGCTGGCACCATTTACACCCACGTGATCTCTGCATGGTCTCCCAGGCTTCAATCGCGTTATGCAGAGAGACATTGGATAGCCCAAAAGGCATTAATGCTTAGTTCGGCTGAACACAAAAAAACCTAGGTTCAACCTAGGTCTGTTCAGCGCTTCGTTTTGAAGCTGGCCTGATCTGTTGGGGGCCGCCGCCAAGCACGCCCCCTCCCAACCATCAGGCTTTCGAAGGCTTGCCGGTTAACGCTGCGGACATGGCAGTGACCAACAGCATGCAACCAGCAACAGCGAGAAATCCCATTGGTAAGAAATGACTGAGGGAATCATTCCCGTTCATCCGCCCTACCGCCTGTCGCGGTTGCAACAGAACGGAGATGGAGCCACAACCTTCACCTTTTTGCTTCTCTGGTGATGGATTGGTGGGCCGGTCTTTCTGTGGCATCGGTCAATGATGCTCATTGCATTAGAAAAACGGACCCAGCAGTTGCCGCTGACCTGGGTCCGCGTCCTAAGTCAAAACCGCTCAGCATTGACTTCAGGACAGCGCAGCAATAACTGAGTCAGACCAGTCGTTTCAGCGAAATTTGATACCGAGAAAGCCGCCCCCAGTCAATTTCCAAGTAAACCCCTGTTGCTTGGTACTAGTTGATACCTCAGCGGGTCATGCGCAGAGAGAACCTTCCATCAACGACAAACAAGTCCATGGGTTTCCTCGCTGTTGCTGGTTGCATGGCCCTCGCAGCCGCTATGTCTGCATCAATGACCAAGAAGGCTTGATCAGCTGCTAGCTGCTGGCCCATCTGAACGTGCCAAGCGACCGCTTGAACAAGGCGATGGTTCTAGACCGGTTGGACGTGGAAACAAGAGTGGTCCCGCACCCCAAAACGGGACCACTTTCACCCTTTTGGAGGGCATCCAAGGGCACCCCCTGAATCCATCAACTCAGTCATAGCCTCAAAAACCGTTGACACGACTGTGTATTTTTCTGCCTTCTAAGCAGTCGGTCGATGGTTCGAATCCATCAGGGGGCGTTTGAGACAGCCAAGGCATCGACAGCNAGNCACACAGCGACCCCATTGGCTGGAAAGGGAATGAGGTCAGCTGAAGACCATGGGTGTTTTCCAAGCCACCCGCCAATACTTNCGGCGTTGCTAGCAATCCAGATATTCAGCTGCTCGACGCACTGATGCTGCTTCGCTCCTCTGCTCTGCTCCTGGCGCTAACAGCGCTAACCGCCTGTTCCACGCCACAGACGCCGCCAACGGTCTCGACCTCAGACGCAGAAACGCCTGCCTCCACCCCTGAACAGGTCACCCACCTCAAAGCCGTGGCCTTGAACGCTGCACTGCCCTACAGCTCCCAAAACGGGAACCAGTGGGAAGGACTGGCCCATGAAGTCCTGAGTGTGATCCAGGCTGAACTCGGTGGAGAGGCCGCACCTGAGATTATTGGCGTGACCAGCATCAAAGCTGCTGGTGAAGCCCTCAAAGATGGTTCCGCCAACATCGCCTGTGGGGTGGGCTTCAGCTGGGACCGTGCCGAACAACTGAGCTACTCCCTGCCTTTCGCCGTTGGAGGTGTCCGTCTACTCACCACCGGCGACAACGATGGAACCCCTGAAGCACTCAAGGGAACAAGCATCGGCGTGGTGAAGGACTCCGTCCCAGCTGACGTGGTGGCNAAACAGTTGCCTGAAACGGAGCTGACGCAGTTCGACTCACCAGCAGCTGGCTTGGATGCCCTTCGGCAAGGCACTGTGGACGCGATCGCCCATGGTGCCCTCTGGGCCAAGGCAAATGCCAAAGCGGTCACCGGTGGTAAGGCCGTGCCGGAGCGTCCCTACAGCCGCTCCGCTGTTGCCTGCGTCGTCAATCCTGAGAACCAGGCGCTGTTAGCTAAGGCCAATGTGGCCATCGCCCAGCTGCTGCAGAACTACATCGACGGAGAAGACGCCAGCACCAAGCGCATCAACCGCTGGATCGGTCCGGATAGTGCTGTGGGCCTGCCGGCGGAGACCATTGCCACTTNNTACAACGCTGTTCTGTCAACTGTGACGGGNATCGATACCCAAGCCGACTGATTGCACCGACAGACCCAAGACATTCCCTGACCCAACCCCATGAAACCCACCACTCTTTTTGGAACACTGGTTCTCCTCAGCGCTTGGAGCAGCATTGGCGGCACTGAAGCCGGGGCTTACACGGTTCAGAAAGCCGATAACAGCATCGAACAGCGGATTGCAGCCGCCCGAAGCAACGACAACTGGTCCNCCCTGCTCAAGCAAACGCTGAACGGCCATCCTGATATCGCCGCTTGGGGCAACGGCCGCGGACGCGGCTGGGCCAACGGTGGCGGTGGCGGCGGCGGATTTGGCAATGCCCGTGGCGGGGGCTGGGGCAATGGCGGCGGCGGATTTGCCAACGCCCGTTACCGAGGAGGCTTCGCGAACTGGTAATCCAGCTCGACTGGTCNGCCACCAATAGAGACATGGGTGAGACGCCAAGACCTGTTGCAGAGGCGAATCACCCGTGTTGATCAGTCCATTTGGGCCTCAGCCTGGGCATCCTGCTCGGTGACCAAGAGCGACAGCTCAACCGGTGCACCGTTGCAGACAGCAACAGCACCGATGCCGTTCAGAGGTTTACCAGTGACCTCCTCGATGGTTTCAACGCATTGGTTGAAGTGTCGAGCTTGGTTCGCCATTGGTGCGATCTGGATTGCTCCATAGATCACCACGAAGGTCGCCAGGACCGGATACAGGTGGGCATTGATCAAGTCACGAGCTTTGTCCATGGGTGCAACGCAAGATCAGAACTGTTTGTATCGCTACACACAATTCATGCCAGTCCATTCGTTACAAGGGCCCGAATCCACCGCGCTCAACACAGCAAGACAGGGCACATCACTTGAGCGGGAATCAATACCGCTTAAGCAGGACTGAACTATTCAGTGATATTCGACACACTCAAACTCAATTAGGCATGAAAATATTATTCAACACAGTGAGGTCCTATGACCATCACGTGAGCACCCATAACTGACCAAAAACAAATGAGCAGNCGAGGCATCCACCCTCTCTTGATGGGAGTGAACCGCCACAAAGCTGAGAAGACCGCAACCACTCCTCTCGACCAATCGCAAGAGACCTCTGGCCTTGAGTCGGCTCAACGCAAGCGTTTTCTGCGCTCCGAATCAGAAGAAACACCTNAGAACATTGAGAGCTGAGATTCGTTAGCGAAGATCATCTCNATTGAAATCGTCGGAGAGAGCATCAATCGACGATTACCTGCAGTCCGCATCAATGGGGCTGTACATCTGGAATGCGCTGATGAACAGAGCTATACCGAGAGTGTCCCGATGGCCCAACGCGAATGACTGGCGTGGCTCAGTAATCGATGCCAAAGATTCCGAACACGACCTGACCAATCAGCGTGTGACCGGTCAGCGCCTCGGTCCCGACCGCAATCAAAAAGCCGAGCATGGCCATCCGTCCATTCAGGCGCTCTGCATTCTGGAAATAGAAACTCTCTGCGCTCCTAACGGCAGTTTCATATCTTTCAAGTCGCTCTTCTGTTCGAGCCATAGCCATAGAAAGAGTGGGCCGAAAACCTAAGACGGTCGACTGGACAACCGTGAATCTCGGGGTGTTCTGCGACGGCAGGTGTGACGGTTATCACCAGCAGTTCTCCTGATCCGATGGGTTGTTGGACAGATCCCTGCGGAGTCAGCCGCCTTTGCAGTACCGGATTCGCTCAGGAGAGAGCGGAGGATCCCAACCAGTTCTGGGGGTCAAATAACAGATCGCCGCAGGAATGGTCTGCATCAACAGGCAAAAGGCGATCAGAAGCAAAGCAAAGCCAGTGCCAGGAGNATGGATATTGGCTTGAAACCAAGGNTTGGGTGCCATCGTTTCGGTGAACGGGATTCTTTGTTAGGAGATGGGTGAGGAGATTGTCCAAAACCTCACCAGCGCAGGCTCACTGTGATGNGCGACACGNATATTGCAACTCATCCACTTGATGGCTAACAAGCCACGTGCCAAAGCAACCTGGAGCAAAATATTTCTGAGGCTGACAGTGCTTCAACNAGCAATTTGAAGATGCTGAAGAGCAATGAACAACCTTAGAAGGCCCACAAAGCCTCGACAGCTGACGACATATGCTCATCGAGAGATCAATGACAGCATGGGATTTCGAATTGCAATCGGAACAAGGTCAGATGAGTTTCGTGACATCGATATCTACGACGATCTTGATGAAGCNATGGACGTTTTAAACGAGCTCATTAACCGCNAAAATTTCAAGGAGCCAGACTCAGTGGTCTCTTTATTCAACACCAGCTCAGGGAAAAAGATGGCTCAGTATGCACTACAAGATTTCAACTACTCTCAAGGTGGATAACGCCTTTAGATGCGCTCGCTATCGAATAGACCAAGCAAACAATTCAAGCCATACCAAAGTCACCAGTGACGTCATTGCAATCGTCAAGGACANCCACTGATCTTTGAGAACGCGAACCATACCGACGTTGCAATTGACCCAATAAACCAACCGNCCNANACCATGGCAANCAGTCCAANAGAGAACGATGTTGGGGCTGGNATGAGATTGAGCCGTTNAAGNCTTANGGCTGAGGCTGCNGCGCAGCAACGAGGAGTGACTATGCCCCCCTACNNNNCNNTGAGAACTNCAGCCTCGCTGAGAACTCCAGCGAACTTGTAGTCATCGCAAGAAATCAGATCTGGTGTCTACCTACATCAGAACTGTCGCCATTTTCACAATTACGAAGCCACTCACTGGCTCAGACAATCACAGACGAGGAGCAAAAAGCTCCTCGTCTTTCACAAACAACGACTCAAAAAAGACCCCGATCAATATCCAGAGAACGGTGCCGACGAATAATAAACCACGATGCTGCAGTCGTCGCTGCAGCCATGACGAGACGACAAATCATTAATCAGCGAGATCTCACTAAATGCTGATCACGACAGACAACACCTGACACTCGTTATGGAAAGCTGAGATAGCGACAAACGTTGATCTTGCCTAAGCGCGAGAAAATATAGCCAACAAAATNGCGTTTAACCATACAGATTAACTANANAGNGAGNCACAAAGTCCATCCAAAAAATCATTTATTTCACTTCNTCGCACAACCAGAACGATTGAGCNTCAACAGACGAACCTCAACAATCACAAAAAATNAGTTCAGAGAACCNAACAAGGAACTTAAATTAATACCGAATCTCGCAAACGTTGCCAGAGCAAGAGCGATAAAACCTGCATTGAGAGCAAGAAATGCAGTGACTCGTCTTTGTTCGTCTGTCATGAGTTGATGATGGCGAACAGGAGACTGCACCGTGGCTTAGAAATCTGACGAAACTTGAAAGAAACGTTCCNGAACAGCACCGAAAGAAATCTAAAAAAACAATAAAAAACCGATCCAATGGNTCAACCCTTTGAATCGGTAGAGCAATGGCAACAATCAGTGCAATCACTGATTGTTCGACGTACTAAGCAGCTGAAGCCTGATTGTCAGGGAACGACCCAGCTAGCAGAATCAAGATTCTCGATTTTGCTTGAGCATTGGCAGATCTGTGGGCTGCATCAAGACAAAAACAACTCCCGCAGTTAATAAGCCAGTAATGGCAATCAACGCATAAATCGCAGATGTGTAATCAGTCATCGATTCAACCGAAGACGCCGAAGCTGATTTGACTGACGATTCCATGACCCGTCAGAGCCTCAGTCAAGACACCGATCACAAAACCAAGCATCGCGACGCGCCCGTTAAGAAGCTCAGCCCGATCGAGCCGCTCGGCTTTGATTTGAGCAGCAGCTGCTTCCTGATACCAGCTGTCTTTTGAAGCAGAAGAAGCCACAAGCGTCACGCGAATAAAGAAATGTTAAGCCATGCGTAACAAGATGTAAAGCANGGTGCTTGGCTGCGGGGATGCCCAGCGTGAGAAAACCTGTCTCTGAGGCTCTCCAGAGCAAAAGCGCTCTGCGAATGGCAGAGCTGAACGAGAAACAACTCAGTCCATAGACACGAGATGTCTACAACCCGCCAGCTCGTGAAAGCCCAGCTTTAGTCAGACCTCAGGACATTCGAGAGGGGAGTGATTAAAGGAGAGCATCGCGCTCCACGCCACAGGTTTGCCCTCCAGAATGACAATATGCGATCTCAAATGGGATGCCTGAGCTCAGCATCAATGGCAAGAGTATTCAGCTCAAAGCACTCAGTGACATCGCTGTGGCTGAAAGAGTTGCCAACCATCTACAGCGCCGCATCAGCGAGGACGACTGGCGACCGTTCCAATCCAAAGCCGCAGCCATCGAAGCCTGGACAAAGCTGGGCGGAATTCGGCTACAAGTGATGGATGCTCTGGGACTGATTGAGAGCGAAACCAAGGCACAAAAGCATCGCAACACTGTTTGAACGCATAGGCGAATAATCATGCGCCGTATGCCTTCAACACAGACATAGGAAATCAACAAATGACTGACAACCAAAGAGTGAATANAATGAGCCAAGTATTGAGATTCTTGTGATTCGCCATTCCAAGCATTTCTAAGCAATAAACTTATTGCAAGCAGAGACAATGCAAAACTCATGGCAAAATATCCTTCAATTTCCTTTCACAAAGGGCATGGAACAGATGGAGAAGAGCATGTTCACGAAGGAATCGAAACAACCGACAACGGATTTATTGGGATAGGGCACACCCAAGATCAACCAGAAAAGGAAACGACTGACATCCTGATTGTCAAAACAGATCGCGATGGAGAGTTGCTTTGGCAAAAGAAGATCGGAAGCCTTAATGAATGGGATACAGGAATAGCAATTGCAGAAACCAATGATGGATATATAGCCGTTGGCGGCGAAAGCGTAAACGGCATTCAGAAGCCATCCGCCATCAAGCTGTCGAAGTCTGGAGACATTGTTTGGAAGAAACTATTCAATACTCCAGGGATTGGCATGCTGAGGGGGGTCGACATTGATCAGAATGGCAACATTGCGGTTACAGGNTTCCATGGAGGCAACGAAGAAGGNTTCGTTTTCATAGCAGACGATTCAACTGGCTTTGCAGCGGCACTTAACTCTAGTGGCGAAGAGATATGGCTAGAAAATTACTCACAAATCCCTCAAGGGACAAAAATACTAAAAACTCCAGANCAAGGATTCGCCATTCTCAGCACTATTTGGGGCGAAGGCGACGAAAACAATGCTGCAATATTAAAAATCGACAGCTCAGGGCAGGAACAATGGTTTAAAAGCTATGGCGGAGGCAATAACCAAGCATTTGATTTTGCACTCACCCCTAATGCAGGCTTCGTACTGGCTGGACATACCAATGGCTTCTCATCAGTGAACTGGGATGGCTTGATGACAAAAGTTGATGCAAATGGGAACCTACTTTGGAGAAAAACTGTAGGCCAACCAAGAGGATATGACGCTCGATACATTCACGATGAGTTCTACGGAGTCGTCGTAGATTCAGATGGCTCTTACGTGATGGCAGGAGGTTCAGGAGACGAAACGGGGCAATACGAGAAAAATGGGCATCCATCCGGTCCATCAGGCGAATGGAAAGCATACGTCGTCAAAATCAATCCTGAAGGGGATGTCGATTGGGAAAATGTGTACGGAGACGGCTCAGACGAAGGCCACAATGCCGCTGAATTCATAGACATAACTCAGGACGGCGGCTACATTCTTTTCAACGACTCAGATACCCGCTTTATTTCAGACAAAGAGCCCAATAACTTTGGATTTATGAAAATCAAAATCAATGACTCAACCGTAAAAAANACGACCCTTGGCCAGCCAGAAAAATTCAACAAGAAGAACGCCGACAAGATTACAAATTTCAATNCATCAATCGACACCTTAGACATTGATGTCGACAGTTTTGACATCGAAAGCACTGCTACATTCACTGCAGGAAAAAACAAGAGAGTGCTCAAGAGAACACTCGCCAGGCAAGAATTTGACTTCCTATATGATCAAAAGAAAGGTGGTCTCTATTTCAACGAGAATGGGGCGGACAAAGGCTTTGGGGATGGCGGCATCTTTGCAATCATCAAAGGTGCACCTGACATCAGTGAAAACAATCTAGTTTTTATCTAAGAATTCATCACATCTATTGGATTGATTGCAGCAGGNCAATTGTTCAGCATCGANTTTTAGTNACTAAAAGAACCAGAAGCTTTAACAAGCTTTNTTCTTGCTCATCAAATTAACTTTGATNAGCAATGAAGACTGTCAAATCAATCAGTANGGTCGAGACGTTCTCTATCGCAAAACCATCGCGCGGGATTGTCCCAGCATTGTTGCCCCCCAATTGACAGCAACGCTGCAACAACAGCTCAGGGTTTAATCAGTTTGAAGACAACCCATGCTGCTGCAACGCCCAGTAACCAGTACAACCAGGTCGCCTTGAGAGCGATAGCGGCGATCAGTCCAATCGCAAAAATCACTAGAAACCGTCCGAGCGTCACCGAGATCCAACACAGTCCATCCATCTAAACGCAAAACAACGCAATCAGCCTCTCTGAACGTCTGACAAACCTGCAAACAACCGCCCTTAAGCCCCTGGGGAGGATGGAAGCAGATCGTCAATCGATTTCGACTGGAATTGCTTTTTCATTTTGAGCTCTCGTTTGGCCAAATAAGCCGCTANGGCCGCCTCAACAGCCTCGGACTGATCCGCGGGCTTCATCCCCAGCACCTTGGCCATCGCAATCACCCGATCCAACCGCTGCTTGGTATCAGTCGTCATAAACACCGTGGCCGCCTTCCAACGCGGATCATTGCGCTTGCTGCTGGCTTTCGGCTTAGGGCCAGGCTTTGACAATGCTGACTCCATCGAGACCATCTCACATTTATGGAATTTACCGAAAAGTTTGACTTTTTTAACTTGTCAAGGTGAAAACTCTGTCATCAACACCAGATGCATGAGGCCTTCTCGCCGTCCCGAAAGAACAGCAGAACGAGAGAGGATGCGCTGCAAGCGCCATGGAAGCGAATAGCCATCGGCACGAATCAAGCCTGACGGCAGTCGTCACGGCTCCACGTCCGCTCCCCAAACGGGCTCGGTTAGAGACCAACCGCTTTTGATCAACCTCGTCCAGAGCTTGGAGGCCTCGTCTTTCGGGAGATGCTCACGACGCTTCAACAGAGCTGGCTCACCGTTGGGCATGCCCCTTCCGTGGTCAACAAACACCTTGGGGTCGAGCGACCAAGCCCGTTCATCACGGTGGAACCGGCAGACCCAACGACGATCTCGATCAATCAACCAACCCTCACCCATCAAAACGCATGCCAGTACGTACGTTCTAGTCCGGGTGGGTTTTGAGGGCAAGGCGATGCGCCTTAATGCCGATGACGCTGGCGCCATAGCGAATAAAACTATGGGCATTGATATCGGAGGAGCCCATGACGGCCGACACTCCACCTCAGCAAATCGCAGAAGCAGACTGACTCATCTGGCCCCTGATCCAGCAGTCTGAAAGGCATTGTGGGTAGTCCTTTGGCGGGCACGCAGTGGTCTGCCACGCCAATCGATGCTCCGCTTGCACCGTCCTCGGTGCGCCAGGAGAACAACACCCACTGCCTGAAGGCCATGGCCCAAGGTCGACTCGAGACAGATGCTTCGCCCCTTCCTCTTCAATGATGTGTTGGGTGAATCATGCACCAACGAGCGAGCTAGGCCGTCTCTCCATCCGGAGGGGCGGCCTTCCTCTTCCAAGCGAAAGCGAACGCCCCTTGGATCTGTGGTCGATCGCGCATTTGATCTTGCTCTGATGAATCCGCTGAGCTTCGATCAAGAGGTCGTCACTCGGGAGCCCCCGCCGTGATCGGACTGACCAGGATCTATTGCTACCAGGGAGAGGAGTTTCGACTCGTCGATGTGCCCACAAACGAGGCCACCAACGAACTCTCTGATCTGAGTAATGAAGGTTGGGAGATCGAAGCGGCAATACCGGTTTAGGCCTCGCGCTCAACAGAGCCCGTCTGGTGCCATGAACACCGGTACACCTGTCAAAACACGTCAAAGACTCGGATAAGCATGGGCCACACCCCAGACCGCTAATGCGGTAACCACAGCGAAGGTCATTGCGGCCCACGCCGCAACATTCGAACTCGATGTTTCAGCGAAGGGAAGCTGAAGTTTGCGTGTCACAAAGAAAAACCCTGTTGCTATCTGGTTTGGCTCAGATCCACCAGAGAAATCCAGCTATGTCTGCGAGCCCTCACTTCATTCTCAACCCAGAGATAGGCATTAAGCCTTAGTCCCTCGTCAAGGAAAAACCTGCAGAATCAGCAGACGTCAAATGAAGCACCCATGAAAGGACTGCACGCCAATCTTGCTTTTTTCAGCGGCACGGTGGCTATTGCAGTCATGGTTTTGGCCTTTGTCGCGAAAGCAACGGCCTAAAGGCCTAAGACTGCATCACTGGCTCAAAAGATGATGCAATTGCGCCTAAACCGAATCAACAAGTGCTCATCTATTGTTTGTAAGTGGCAACCAAGAGACAAAAAAGCAGCCTCGAACAGTTAAAGTTCAAGGCTGCTTTTTGCTACCACGACTGAATGACCAGCAGTGGCACCACCATCACTTTTTACGGCAATAACCAGCGCCAACATTCATCCAACCGCTGTCGCAAGGCTGACCGTTGGTGGGCCGCATCTCGTAGTAAATCGGAGACACGCAAGTTGTTTTAAGCGTGTTCACGTAGCCAAGGGGACATTGGTCGTGTCCATTCGCTTTAGGGATTCGCTTTTGAGCGAGTGATTCAGCAGGCATTAACAACATCAATGCGCCAAGACCAGCCAGTGCTTTTGTCATGCCAATAAAAATTTTTGGTCGACCTTATAGTCTTTCAGGTGGCATTGGAATCAATCCGCTAATGGACAATCAAGACACCGGATCCAAAGAGCGATCCGCTACCAACTGAAGCTGAGCCAAACGTCGACGATTCACGCCGAAATCGCTCTCCCCAAGCCTCGACTCAGAGCGAAGTTCAACCCAACCAGACGTCTGATCAAGCGCAAGCTCCAGATCATCTGCGAAGCCAAAAAAGAAGCTGGTCGCCACAACATGCACATAGGACTCTGTAGTCACGACGCGCTGCATCCGAGGCATGGCATCAATGGCCTGATTCAGGGCTGAAAACAGCTCCAAAGGTTGATCAGTAGAGAGCTGCAGCTGGGCACAATGCTGCGCTCCAGAGCAGCGACGCAGGTGCTGGCCTTGCAGGCCAAGATCCTGCGGCAATGGACCAGCGACATGCAAGAGCATGACCCAGGTCAACAGCCAATGGAGCAGCGCGAACGGCATCAGAGAACTAAAACCACTCACGCGCAACAGCGAGGCGTTGCTTCAACTCTTGATCCGAAGACCGCTGAAGAATGGAAAGCTCAATGGCTAGGAGCGTTTGCACGATGTTTCCCCCGTATTTCTCCTGTCCGCGAAAGCGCCGGTACGCGTCCAAGAGAAGAACCCTGGACTCCTCGAAAGAGATCCAGGAGTGCGAGGAGCACAAGCTCCTGACGCAATCGTCCAGATTTAATCTCATCTTAAGATCTATAGCAGGTCGGCGCTCCGCTGCCAGAGTGACAATCGGAGCGATCGAGTCTTCTGTGATGGCATATGAATCACCTCCTGCCGAAACACGACGCTGTGAAAGCTGTGGAGAGACGCTGTCTCTGAATTTTTTCGGATTGGACACAGCCGAGTGCCGCTCTTGCGAGCAACAACGGCGTCCCATTGAGGTCGAGGAACCAGAAGCCGTTTTTTAAAGGACTGAAAACAACTCAGCCAAGGCATGGTCCGACAGGCTGAGCCCTTCGACGTTGGCAATCAATGCCACACGATCACCCGAAACGAGCACATTGGTGCCTCGCCGATGGTCCTTGAGCTCGACGTCCTGAAGGCTGTCGTCAAAGACAAGCCGATCAGCCTCAGGCTCGAAATCCAGAACCGTGACAAAGCCTTCTGAGTGGGATGAAATCCAAAATTGATCACGTCCCGCTCCTCCCTTGACGCGATCTGAACCTGACTCTCCGGCATAGAGAACGTCATCCCCCCGNCGACCTTTGAGCACATTTGAGGCAGTATTGCCAATNAANACGTCATCCCCGCTGCCACCCGTNGCATCTTCGATGATGCAAAGGCCNGCAGACTCNCCCACNACACGTCCATCCCAGTCGTGGGCAATGGTGAAACCAGCAAAAACCCCTTCAACTCTGCTGAGATAGCCACCAGCGTCATCACTTAAATCGAGTGTTGCATTGCGGAGGTCGATCGTGACGGAATCCAATGCGCGGGAACCATCAATCCGATCACGCCCTCCCGTATCCCAAATGCTCTGCCAACCAAGCCCTTCGGAATTCTCAGTCGGCAACCGATAAACATCATCACCAGCAGCAGACTCAGTGTTGATTCCATACAGCCACTGCAATGCAGCAACATCCAAAGCCCCTGGAGTTTGCAAAAAGCCAAATGCTTCTTCACCAGTCGGCACGGCACCATTGCGAGCCTTCTTATCGACGTAAGTGAGTTGCGTCCAAGGCTGGGCGTTTTGTCCATAGCGCCCCGAATCCCGATAGATATTTGAACGACGCGTCAGATCTGGGAACCGGGGCTGCCCTTGAATTCCAAGATCNTGGGGATGCTTNAGCCCAACAGCATGACTGAGCTCATGGAGATAAGTAATGCCATAAAAACTTCCCGGGGCAATTGGATGGCGCGCTGTTCCATCCTCATCCCGGTACGCCGACCAATTGATCGCAACGAGCCCCTCGTCAGACCCACTCCCCGGGGTGTAAGTGAAACCAAAAGCCCCATCGGCAGACTCGTCGTCCAGGTTGTAAAACCAAATTTCAACGTCGTCGTCGTTGTCATCACCGCGGTCAACAAAACGAAGCCCGCACACCGCCTCAATGGCGGCGATGGCATCGAGCATCAGAGCGCGTTCGTCATCAGTCCACCCCCATGAGGGATACCCAGCGAACAGCCCTCTTGGCTCGTCAGCTGTCGAGCTGATGAAGGTGTAGCCAATGGAAGGAGAGGCCTCTGTCGTGCCCCAGCGGTAACCGTCGATCAGACCATCAATCCAAGGATTTTCGGCAAGGGGAGATCGAACAGGGCGTTGATACGTCATGGATGAACTCTGACGCTTGCAACCTTGTTGGGCAACGACGACGACTCAGAGGCCACGCAGCGATGGTGTCGGTTTAGCCCTGGATTGCACACTCGATCAACAACACCGCCTGGAAGGCGACATCATCAAGAAACTGCTTTAAATCTGGTCCGTCATGCAGACGCCACGTCCAATCAATGATCCAACGAGCGGATTGGTCAGTCTGATCGCCATTGCACTGAGCGCTCTACTGCTCATTGGGCAGGCATTGTTCATCGTCCCGGCCGGCAAAGTCGCCGTCGTCACAACACTGGGCAAAGTCAGTGGTGGATCACGCCTTCCTGGCTTGAACCTCAAAATCCCCTTCGTGCAATCGATTTACCCCTTCGATGTACGCACGCAGGTTCGGCCTGAGGAATTCGCCACACTCACAAAAGATCTTCAGGTCATCGAAGCCACAGCGACCGTCAAATACGCCGTCCGCCCCGATGAAGCTGGACGGATTTACCGAACGATTGCCAGTAACGATCGCGATATTTACCCAAGAATCATTCAACCCTCCCTTCTCAAAGCACTCAAATCTGTCTTCTCTCAATATGAATTGGTCACCATCGCAACCGAGTGGAACGACATTTCATCGTTAGTAGAACGCACCATCGCCGAAGAACTCACCAAGTTTGATTACGTCGAAGTTCGCGGGCTTGACTTAACGGGTCTGCAGATTGCNGAGGAATATCGAGCAGCAATTGAACAGAAACAGATTGCAGAACAACAACTCTTGAGAGCACAAACTGAAGTCAAAATTGCGGAACAAGAGGCCATTCGCTACGAAACATTGAACAGAAGCCTGGATGATCAGGTGTTGTTCAAGCTATTCCTNGACAAGTGGGANGGGCAGACAGAAGTGGTTCCATCCCTCCCAGGCAATGCAAATGGAACTCCTCCTGTCATCGTCGGAAGNCGGAGTTGATCGCCAAGCATCGTGCAGCGGAGCCAAAACGACCTGCTCGAAGAAGGCCATCGTCTTGATGAGCTTCATCGCAGCTATGACAACGACGCTGCTCTAAATCAACCATTCGTTATCCAAACAATTGGCTCCAGTGTGATCGCCACATTGGGGCTTGTTGCAGACAACGCCGCCGTTGTCATTGGTGCAATGGTCGTGGCGCCCTGGATCCTTCCTCTCCGAACAGCAGTCTTCGCGATTTTGGCGTCCGACTGGCGCCTCATGCGTCAATCGCTGGGCACATTGGCTTCAGGGGCTGCGATCTGCCTNAGCCTCTCCTTCATCCTCGGCCAGATCGCCGCCTATCGAGGNNTNCTCGTTGCAGAAGCCTTTCAATCAGAACTTGTCGGTCGCCTGAGTCCATCTGTCCTGGATCTGTGGATTGCGATNGTGGCTGGAGCAATCGCAACCTATGCCAAGGTCNGGCCGGATGCTGTTANNGCAATGGCCGGCACCGCNATTGCTGTNGCNCTAGTGCCGCCTGTCTGCGCGAGTGGACTCACTTTGGCCTCCTANGACTGGAGCAATGCCCTGGGAGCTGGCTTGCTTTTTACCACCAACTTTCTTGGAATTTTGATGGGAGGTATTGCAGTTCTTGGAACAAGAGAGCCTTATCTCCGCCAGAAGCTTTTCAGCAATCGACAAAGCAAATTCGCTTTGTCCATAGCATTGCTACTCATCATTGGCATACTTACACCTTTATACGAGGGATCCAGACGCCAACGCAATATTCTTCAGGCACAACAGATCAAAGACAAAACCGATCAGATCAAACGAGACGTAGAACAATTGATCGCTGAGTTTTTAACACGAGAAACTCTCACATTCAATGCCAATCTTGCTGGAGTTTCTCTAGATCTCAACGGACAAAGCGCAACCCGGGTGATCGATGTTTCTGTTTACTCAACAGAGAAGGAAATTCCCAGCTTTAAGCAAGTCGAGCAGGTACAAGCCTTGATCAATCAAAGAATTGGTCGACCCTTGAATGTTAATTTTCAGCTTCGGGTCCAGCGGATTCCTGTCACCGTTGTCAGCGGTAGTGAGCAGTTCGATAATTTACGGCTAACAACTCAGCCNGAGGANATCGAAGANCGCTTGAAAACTCTTGAACAACAACTTCAAACNTTACGGTCAATACCTGTGNATGATNCCAGNATTCAACCAGACCCACGATCAAAANAGTCAACAGCCATTCCCTCAGCTGAGGGCAANGCNNNAGAACCGACAGAAGATTTCAAACCGAATGAACAACNTCTGNAGGGCGACANGTGACTTNATGGGCTTNAGANNGTCGGACGCAACGGATGATGGAGAACACCCAATCAGAAGGCGTAAGACAGCTGTTGCTTCTCAATCAACTCCGCAAAGGCTTGCTGACACGTCCATCGCAGCGGAGCCCATGGNGAACTATTCGACAAGTCGTATAGCAACTCCAACTGATCATGAAGCCCGAGTTCAACGCAAGCCCAAGCAGCAGCAATTCGCGACTTGGCATACTGCGGCGTGGTTTCAGCTAAAGCAGCTTTGACTAAATAACTCTTTTCACTGAGCTGCCGCAAACCGATGATGCAAGTCAAATAGTAATGAGTGACGTAATCGGACCACAGCCTCTCCTGCATACTATCGATAATCTCCAAGCAATGATCACGGTTAATCATCATCAAGCTTGCCGCAGCAGCATACTGTCGAGCTTCATCACGATGGCTCAAATTCGCCTCAATCTGAGAAGCTGACTCCCCAGACTTCCACTCATCTTTAATCGTCAATAGCAATGGATTGTCGAGAAGAAGNCGCTTTAAAAGCAACTGAATTGGNTGCTNAGNAATCGANTGATTAGCCTCAACGATTTGGAAAAAGCTCTTCGCCCTTAACGACATTGACACCGGGGCCCGAACCAGATCGGGCAAAAGACTCTGATCTAACGAATCTCCAATATCGATCACAGCAGAACGNCTTTTCCCAGCAACTAGATCAGTCAGCTGAGGCACCAAAGGCTTCATCAACTCAGTCTCTGCATAGAGTCTGGANAGGCAGGCCCGTGCAGCNCCAGAAATCAAAGCNCTCTCATGAGAACACAACTCTGCTATTCGAGAGCGAGATTCATCACTTTTAATACCCAACCTTGAATAAGCTTGAATCACAGCACGGCATTGCGTTACCTCACCATCGAGCAAAGAAAGCAACTGTCTTTCTTCAGCATCATCTGGAACCCACCCAATACGGATGAGCGACTGAATTGCATTAATAACAGCNTCTGTATCTGTACACTTNAATACATCAAATAAAGCAGGAATCGCCCGAGAGTCTTTTCTTCTTCCAAGAGCTTCGACAGCCTTACGGCGTGTAATTCGGTCAAATAGCTCATCAGTTGTCAGCTCATAAGTGGCACGAATCAAAGCATCTAGAGTTTGATCGCATGAGGCCAATCCCAATCGTGTTGCGGCAAAGTAGCGATCCGAAGGACGTGCAACAGAGTCGGTCTTAGCGAACAATAATGACAGCGCATCGTCCTGCGTGATACCTTGAACTAGAACATCAAAACGTTCCGCCATTGAATCATCNTCAGCGATTCAACATACCAAGAGCAATCNATAAATTGGGCNAAAAGAGCAATTCCTAGAACCACTTCCCAGAAAAACAAAAATACTAAACTCGACAGCAGCCAAAAGCAAAAAGCACAAAAACCAAAATGATTACGCCTCAACAATGGCACAACGCAATTGCACAATGACGCCACAAATCACATGATGGACTATACCCAAAGCGATTAATCAATCAAAATAAGCCTTCAACTTGAGACTAAAGGCTTAAAAAGCAGAGATAAATTGACGACAAATTACTTTGAACGCTTATCAATCAGCTCAATCAAATGGGCATCATGCTTCACACAAAAATCTGTGACGCACTGGCGAAGGATGTGACCGATCGAGACTGACTCTGTATAACAAAGAAGCTTAAGCTTCTTATGAAGTTCATCACTCAGCTCAAAGGTGACCCTTTTCATCTTAAAAAGCAGCTACTAATCCGCTGAAGAAACAACTTCAGACCAGAAGATCATGCTCAGTTTACCCGGTTTGATAAGAATTGGATACCCCCTTGGCGCCTGGTTGCAAAGCTCAACACAATCCGGCCTAGTGAAGCCAACGGGAAGATCCTTTCTTTCCTAACAACGATGAGAACCAAAGCTCATAAAATTGGCAATGGGTCAGGAGTGATACATCTATGAATTGTCGATCGTTTGGCTTGGCAACTCACCAAAACTAGTAAAATATCTTCTTGCATATCGGCCTGGATGCTTAAAACCATAGCAAATAGCAACATCACGAATTGTGGTTTCAGTAAAGTCTCCATGGGCTTTATGAAGCAGCAACGTTCTTCTTGATTCTTCTAATCGAACTTGCATCATCATTTCAATAACACCCATTCCAAAATAATCTTGACATACGCGATAAAGAGATGCCTGACTGGTATCAAGGTACTCACAGACATCAGACAGAGACATTGGAGATATCATTCGCTTAGAGTCATGAGAAAGATAGACAATTTCTGAGAGCAGTTTTTGATTCTTCAATTCATTTTTTTTGTAATACCTTTGCAGCCCTTCTTCCAAACAACACACAATAAGGTCGTAGTATTTGGTGGGATTGACTATTCCTTGATCCATCTCTCTTCTCGCAAGACGTCGAAGCTGCGCACTGGCAGCTGCATTGACATCAAGACCACGATTATTTAATAGATTATCTATACCAACAGAAGCATTACAGGCCTGCAATGTCTCCATCAGAAGTTTTTTATCAAGCATGCATGCTGTCGAGCAACACAATTCACTATATTTACCCCATGAGCTTCCAGTTGATCCGTTCAATGTATTAAGCCCACCAATACTATTTTCTTTCATTTCATAGCCTTCACAATAACCAAAGGGATCTTGTGATTTTTTGATAGGCGTAATCCAATTGAAATCAACAGACCAATCAGTTCCCCAGCCTTCATACAATAATGTTTTTGAGGCTTTAATTTCAGCAATTGAAATGCCAGGTGCACTGGCATGACTCATGCTGTAATGACCTTCACCTGCTTCGAGTTGCGTAATCCTCGTAACTTGGCCAAGTTCAGCCAAAGTTTCCGATAAATGAATCGGATCATTATAGGAAAGGGTAAATTTCACTATATCCGCGACCTCAACAAATCAGAGACAAAAACAGAGGTTTTACTACCCTTTTCAATTGACTCTTCAGGACTTTCGCAAAAAGTTTTAAAATAAAGACGCTCAAACGAACGCCAATTTTTGAAACCGTAATACANNGCATTTTGCTTCATCGTAAAACGTCGAAGCCCACTTGGAACATGAGGATTCAAATATGATTTTTTAACCTGTTCTAAGCGTATACTCTTAATCAAATCGAGGATACCCATGCCAAAATTAGACTTGCATGCTTCACTCAATGATTTCTCTTCTAAATCTAAATATTGAGAAACCTGCTGAATCGTTAATGGAGGTAATCCAGGTCGATCTTCATGTAGGAGTTTAACAAGATCTTCAATTAAATCTGTTTGATCAGACCTTGAAGTGAAGGTATTGTTCCCATCACTAGAATCTTCGAGCAAAGCAATCGCCAAATCATAAAAATTCTGGTTAGATTTAACGCCATGCTTAAAGTGCCGATCGAATAACTTCTTTAAATGAGTACTGGCAGCACCCTCTGAATCAATGCCAACACATTCTTCAAGCTTGGCATAAGCATTGTATGCATTTAATTTGCCTATTTGCTCTTTAAGCTTTTCCCATTTCAAGCTCATACAACACAAAATTGTATGAGCACCAACAATATCCCATGTATTACCACCAGTTTTATTGAGCCTGTTAAAGCCTGCAATGCTCAGATTGCGCATTTTATGCCCACCAATAATTGTATTGCTTTGCGATAACTGCTGAGGATCATCAATCCAGCAGAAAGCAACTGAATTTTGATTGGCATCTTCTTCATACAGGAGAGTCTGGTTAGACTTGAAAATCTCCAAATGAACATCAGTGATTGGAGCACAAATCGAACTTGTCACAAGCTCGCCTTTGCTCAACTGGGTAACGTTACAGGAAAAATTTGATTTAGAGTAATATTCAGCATAATGACTTTGGCAGTAAGACTCAATCCCTAATAAATCGGTAAACACATATTCTTTTGCCTTTTTCGCTTTCATGCCTGGTACTGTTGGAGTCTAGGCCCGCGTGAAATGTAAATATGAACAGCATTTTAATGGCATNGGCCCAACAAAGAGGTCTTCGTAAATTTGGATNAAGNAAAAGGAACTTATTCAACGATAGAGCGCTGCCATTTGAGGACATATAAGTTCATCAAAGCGAAAGCGACGCACGTCCCTGCCGCATCCTGACTAGACGGCATTGAAAGCGGCATTGAAAGCGGCATTGTAATTTTGAGATGTTACACAATTGCTCAACCGGAAAAGAGTAAATCTATTAACTGGAATTTTGCTTTTTCAAGCCAAATGCCAATCAAAAGCAGCGTAAAGGTGCTTTAGCCGCAGANGGATTGAAGAGTGTCAAAATCTGAATTGCATGCTTTCATCGACCGAGCAAGGGCTGACCAGTCATTCCGAGATCAACTCAAAGACTTAAATCCAGAGCAAATTGTTAACTTTGCCGCTCAAAGCGGATTTAACTTTTCAGATGAAATCAAGGGACGATTCATTAATCGCTGGAAGGGAGTTTACTTTTGCCCACAAGCAATAGAAGTGGGTATTTTATGTCCTGGATTAATACCTGAAGGCTACAAAAACTTAATTCATTATGCACAATCAACATGCAGCTCTTCCAATTTAAAAGAAGAAGAACACGATTTTCGTGCTGGAGGAAGATATTAAGATCGTCTAAAACAAAAGCTCTTCAATACGTCAAGAGGAATGGAAGCCAAGGTTGACAACTCAGTGGCTTCAAGGATCACAGGAGGTGCCATACCATCAATCCATGCTTGCTCCCATCGTGATAGACATACACACCAATGGTCCCCTGGCTTGAGTCCAGGAAAACCAAAGATCGGATTCGGTTCAATTAAATTATTGCCTTGTGCATGGGTATACGACAAGAAATTCTCAGTCATCACACTGCAAATTGAATGCTGACCCAAGTCAGAGTCGTCAGTTCTGCAGAGCCCATCAANATACCAACCAGTCAATGGCTTGCAGCCACATTGGACCAAAGGCTCACCTAATACATTGACTAACATCAATTAATTCCATCATCAGCAGAAAAAGAAGAAGATAGGACAATGAGATGGGCTGAATTATTTATAGTTTTACTTAAGTCGAAGAATCAATCAGAACAACCACCCACAGTGACACGCAATAACNCTATTGCGTGTCACTGCTTTTGCATATAACTGCTGNTTCNAAAACCCTGAGGGACTNCTTNNAAAACATCTCTAAGCCAATCACGACTTCAATCCCATAGAGAAGCATCACAGGATTCAAAAAAGGAACNGGNCTAAAGCCAACAAAAAGCCCCCACCTTTCGGCGGGGGCTTTCCGATTCAGTTGATCTGAATCGTTGGTGCTGTTCCGAATGGAACAGGTTGATTCCAGATCAACCGATGGCAGGTGCTTGCAGAGCCACAGGAGTGGACTCAGCAGCAGCCAGGTCGAGGGGGAAGTTGTGAGCGTTGCGCTCGTGCATCACTTCCATGCCGAGGCCGGCAC
>NZED01000019.1 GCA_002690325.1 Synechococcus sp. ARS1019 | reverse complement strand
CCCCATCTCCCTTAATGGGTCAGGCAGCAACAGGGGCTGCTTGACGGGAGAAACGAACGATGTTGTTCGCAGTTACGGGTTTGCTCTCCGAGCAGGTTTCAGTCACCCTCCTCATGCCCCGTCGAAACCATTGCAGCCCCCTGAGTTGGGAGGAATGGAGCTGAGCGGAATCGAACCGCTGTCCGAAACACTGGTGTGGATCACCTAGTTCAACAGGAGTTGAACACAACCATTCTGACAGCTGTATGGCCGATCGGGCATCACACGAGCGACAGCAGTTCAATGAAGAACACCCACTCACTGCCCGTGCTGGATCTTGAGGAGTACCGGATCCGCATCCAGCTCGATCAATGCTGGAATCGACCAGAACCTGAAGAGTCGCTGTCGGCCGACAGCCAACATGAACTCGTCGGCCAACTGCTTGAACAAATCACTGGGCAGACACCATCGGATCGATGGGGGACAGCCAACGAGGCACGCCGAGCCCTTTACAGCGTATTGATACAAGCCAGCCCCGGCTCATGGTCTGAAGCACAGCTGCAAGCCATTGATCAATTGCTCTGGAGTGAACGACAAAACAAAACATCGCGAGACAGCAACTACATCGCCCCCGAATTGAATCAAGAGGGAGGCAAAACACAGCTGCACATCTGGCGAGGAGATATCACCACGTTGGCGTGTGATGCCATCGTCAACGCCGCAAATAGTGCACTCTTGGGATGCTTTCGTCCAGACCATCCCTGCATCGATAACGCCATTCATGCCGCTGCAGGACCAAGGTTGCGAGACGACTGTGCCGCAATCATGACTCTTCAAGGACATCCTGAACCGACCGGCGCCGCCAAAATCACCCGGGCTTACAACCTGCCTTGTCGCTATGTGTTGCACACCGTGGGACCGATCCACCATGGCGACGACACGATCAAGAAGGAGAGTGATGATCTTGCCAAGGCATACCTCTCATGCCTCAACCTTGCAAAAAGAATTCCATCAATTAAAACTCTGGCATTTTGCGGCATCTCCACTGGAGTCTTTGGCTTCCCAGCGAATCGCGCATGCCAAATTGCCGTCAANACAGTGGAGCAATGGTTGAAGAATTACCCCAATCATTTCCAAACGATTATCTTTAATGTATTCAGNATTCGCGACGAATTNCTGTATCAGCAGANGTTAGGTAACANGNAANATGNATGATCTAACCAATGATCCAAGGGTGATCAAAGCCGCAGAGGCGNTCTNTNNAGCAGAAACATTGTTAATCGGTGCTGGAGCAGGTCTATCTGCCGCTGCAGGTTATGACTTCACCAGCAAAGAGAGATTCGCCAGAGATTATCCGGGAATGCTTCAGTACGGATTCAGCCAAAAAATCCAAATGATGGCCAACTTTTCCGTTGGCGAAAACTTGCTCTGGGGTTACTACCTGCAAAATGTGGCAGAAACACGGTTTGATGATCAGACCTCGCATCCGGTCTACACAGAACTCAGGCAGCTGAGTGAACTTGTGAATGACTGGTTTGTCATTACGACAAACGTAGATGCATTGTTTGAACGCAATGGTTTTTCCGTAGAAAAGATCTATACACCCCAGGGCGATTATGGAGTCGGACAATGCCGAACACCCTGCACCAATGCAACATGGTCAAGCAAGCCTTGGATTGATGCTCTGCTTCCGCAAGTGAATCGAGCAACACAAATGCTCGACGATGCATTGCTGCCTCGTTGCCCAAACTGTGGAGGGAAAGTATTTTTCAATGTTCGCTGTGCGCACTGGTTTGTTGATACGCCATGGGAACAAGGCCGAATGGCTTGGCAGGAGTGGCAGCGCAAAACAATCCAGTCTCGCGTCGTCGCTATCGATATTGGCTCAGGCTTCAACACACCGATGTGGGTGCGATGGCCTCTCGAAGAGATCACCACACGCAACCCCAAGAACACGTTGATCCGTCTCAACCGGGATCAACCAGAAGTGCCGAAAGAGATTGAAGACCAATCCATTCAGTTCAGAGAAAGCCCAGAAGTAGTACTCAAGGCGATACTCCAGCTACTTCCAAGCATTCGCTAAATCACAAATAGGTAAAGGAATCCTCGCTGAGTACAGGCGAATCTTTCAAGGTAGCGATCAAGCCTGCAGACTCATACTCACTGGCTGGGACTTGTTGGTAATTCAAGAATAATTGACCTGTTGGCTGGAAATACAGCATGGAAGCATGATCAGACTTCCAATAGCCACGCAATTCCTTCTTGGTCTGGGCAACGTGAAGATGGGGGATGTAATCAATCGGCAGAAGCGACGAATCGAAGACCAATTGATCGTCCGTGCTTCCCGAAGTATCGTCCCGACGAGACGATTCTGATGCCTTATAGGAATAGTGATCGTGAGTCTGATCGTGGCCCTCATCGGGGGCACAACCATTGAAATCGGTGATCACATCAGCATTGGAACGTCCGATCTGCCCATCATTGAACAGCATGAATTGATCAGCCCCATCGCCTCCTGTCAGACGATCACGTCCCCGACCGCCTGCCAAAACATCATCACCCTGTCCACCAATCAAGGTGTCGCGACCGCGTAAACCCGACAGCACGTCATTATCGGCTCCGCCGTGAAGCCTGTCCCGAGCAGAACCTCCAAAAAGCTGATCATGGCCAACTCCTCCAGTGGCATTAAAAGCTTTGCGAGCACGAACCGGCTGAAGACGATCATTTTGAGCACCGCCAATCCGACGTTCCACTGCACGGGTGCCATGGATCTCGGCAAGCTCTTTCTTTGAAAGATCGTCACCGTGCGACTGAGAATGGCCGCCATGGGTTCCATGGGCCTCACCAATCTGAGCAAACTTGGTCGTAGCACCAACATCAAAAGCGGAGCTTAAAACATTAAATTCGGAGTCTTTAAATGATGGAGATTCAACATTGAGACCATTCTGTAAGGGAGAAGAGCCCTCATATTTCTCTTCCCCGGGATAGACATAATCACCTTTCAAAGCTTGGTCTAACTTTCTCTTGGCAGCCTTCAGTGAAATGTCACCACGACCTAATTTACGGTAGGAACTAGACAGCAAATTCTTTAATTTAGGCGATGCTCCGAGGAACATCTGAATATCACCATCAACATTNATGCTATTACCCACTTGAGCAATGGCATAGAGACCGAATTTAGAAATACGATCTAAGTCATCCGAGGAATAATTAGTACGATCTTTTCTACCGCGATCATCGGCAAGATTCAGATANGTTTTGCGATCACCAAAATCAACAACACCAGCCTGAGCGTACGTCACCTCGTCTAGAGCGTGGTCGTAATAGAGGCCGAGAATGGCATCAGAAGCGACTGAATCTTTTGCATCAAAATCGCCANCATATTGAAGAACTTTTCTAAGGTAAGANACATTTTCGGCAGGTCGTGACGGTTGAGAGCCATAGGCTCCTCCAAGCAAGCGTGTGCTGAACCGTGCCAACTCTTCAGGCGTTGGTAAGCGATCAATCTCATCGACAAACACTTCAATCACTTGTGCCTGAGCCTTGGTGAGCTCGCTGTCGTTACTCAGCTCAGGCAGGCGGAATGTATTGTTCTGATCNAGATAAGCGTAGGTGTCAGTCGCCTCACCAACACTCGCCACAGTCACCGGATTGGCCAGATATCCGGAATAAGTCTGCTTCAACTGCAGATCGTCTCCTCCACCCCTTTTCTTGAGATCAGACAAACTGAGCTCATCATTCACCAACCAATCAAAGCCATAGCCAGAATCAATAGGCTTTAAGACATCCACAGGAGATGTGGCTTTAAATTGAAAATCGTCACTGGCGTAAGCACCATATTTAGCCTCATCAAAAAACGGATTAAATTCTCCCGTGGAATGGGCGACATAACTTGCCGCGCGCATCGTTGCAGTCTTCACCTGAGCACTTTTGGCTTCTTTTTGATAAATGACCAATGTTTCGAGNCCGAGGTTATGCCAGGACGAAAATCCACTCGAGAGGGATAACTTACCCTTCATCTCAGGATAAAAGGCAGACAACGTGACATTATTTTTGGATGAAATAACTTGGATCGGACTTCCTTTCTTTTCAGAGCCAACAATGGCAATATCGCCGAAGTTATCGGTATCAAAGTCACCAACGACGAAACGCGTGTCTGTGGAATCCCGCAGGCTTGTATCCCATGCAAANGATGTGATGTCACCAGCATGGAAAAAGCCATCTTCNNCCTTACTGTTACTCCAAACACTAATTCGACCATCCCCNCCTTCCCCCGCACTAACAACAACATCCTTTAGAGCATCACCGGTCATATCACCAACACCTANNTGAACCCCAGCTTTCCAGTTGTCTTGCCCAGGGAAAGCATGGAAACGATCCATCTCGCTGAGATCACGTCCACTNAAAACNCGAATCAGATCATCACCACCCTTTGCTTTACCAAGAATGACATCAACAAAACCATCCTTGTTGACATCTCCAAAGGAAATTTCATGGCCATGAGAATTAGACTCAACCGGCAAAACGACACTTTCATAATTGGACGCCTTCTTGATGACCACATCCTCGCCAGCTGCAAACGTTGTCCGATCAGCAGTCCAGGTGCGGTCTAAATTATCAATCGTTTTAAGCAAAATACCNTGNCCACTATCTTCATGNGGAAGAATGTGGCAGTGCTGCATATATCCACCAGTGAAGTTCTCATAAATTGTTGCCGTCGTCATCCTTGACGGCTCCCATTCGTTGTAATTAGCAGGAGCAGGATAACGATTACTACTGGGCAGCGAGTAAGACTGCCTCTTCGGCAACGCCGACTGGAGCGCAACGGTATCTTGACGGAAGTCGGAGCCGAAGAAGCCCTCTCCATTGTCCTGATCAGAGTGCTCAAAGGCCAAAGCTTGNTTAATCACCTTCTGCAAATCAGCATTCGTGCTTTGATCTGCAGTGATCTGCTGATTCAAAACCCTGAATAGGGCTGTCGAAGAGCTTTCGAGTGGTCGCTGTTTTTGCGTAGCTGCTTGATTGATTGCGTAAAGGCCTAGATCAACAACATTCTCCAAACGTTGTTGCGCCTCAACGTCAGCAGGGGTTCCACTACCTCCATTCCGGAAGTAATTGAGCATGTATAAAGGNAAGTCATTCACCCCAACACGCTTAAGCTCACCAGCCCAGAAGAATGTATTGGCTGGATTAAAGACATTGGAACGGGTAATCGTATAAAAGGCGCCGTCTGCTATCTGCAGATCCTTATCCCTTGTGGAGTCAAAGTTGTTGATATAAAAATCTTCAAATTCGTCCTGATAAAGTCCCTTACTCAAACGCTTAGNAAGACCTTTCTCACTGCCGCCTTTGTTTAAATAATCAATCTCGGATTTCAGCTCGTCTGGATCAGGGAAACGACCAAGGTAGGCAATGAATAACTGAATCACTGAGCTGCTTTCTTCAGACTCAGGTTGTGCCTTTCCTTTTGGNAGAAGATCTGTATTGCCGGTNTTACCGGTAATNGCTGGATCAATNATCTGAAAATGATTCTGGTGGGGATGAAAAGGATGTTGCTCGGAGGCCCACTGCTCGTGATCCCAAAACTCGAGGGTGTCAAGCTGGGTGATTAACGCAGGATTGAACGGCAACACATTGTCATTCAAAAGGAATGGAGTTGGATAACCTCCATAGCGGTTAGGCCGATCATTGATAAGGGTCTCGTTGGTGTTATAGAGACCACCATTAATTTTTTGATAGCGATTGGCACCTTCAACAAACAAATTGCCAGACCAAGTCATCCGACGAACTTGTAACGGCTCGTACTGAGAAAGATCATCGTTGATGGCNGGAGCAGACTTCTCAGGAGTGACCTCTGTTGGCAAACGCTTGGGTGCTCGAACCTTATCGCCGCTAACCTTCAACGTTCCTAATTCAATATTTGGCCAAATCCAGCCACCGGCTCTCAAGCCAGCACCTGTCCATGCCTCAGAAATGATTTTATATTCACCAGGCTCTTCAAAATAAGCCAACACTTCTTGACGTTTAGCCGGCGAAAGAAAGTGATTATTTTCGAGNTCAGGAGCAGGCAAAGGCTGGAACTGCCCATTCACAGGGTCTTCAATCTGAAGACCATTCAGAATCGAGTTATTGTTACCCGTGCGCGTTTGAGTGATTGAATTGGATTGATAGCCGTCTCTGGCATACAGATAAGTATCGACCGATTCCCANGTTGTAGGATCGTCAACATCAAAAACTTTGCCCTTAATGGGCTGAACAATTTTGACATTATAGAAACTATTGCTGGAATAATTGATAAAGGAGAATGCATTCCATTCGCCAGTTTCGTAACCCCCTTTCTCTGGCTTGTACTCACCATTTAACAAATAAATGTTTCGCGCCGTCTCTTCAGGGGTAAAAGCACTTGTTGCTAGTTCAAACTTACCAGTTTCTTGACTGTAGTTCAGGTTGAAGTTCTTAATCCCGATATAGCTGCGCCTTGCATCTTCAAATTCTCCACCTAAATACTCAAGTGGATCACCAACGGAAAGATTGGCAAAAGCCCCGCCATACACCTGCGAGTTGGCTGANCCGTGAAAATGAGGATGCCACCACTGCAGGCCAAGATTGTGCGACTTGGGGAATTTATAACTTACCTTGAAGTTGTCACTATATTCAGCTTTTACATTGTCTCCATAACCATCGGAGGCAACATTGGTGCCGTGAAGATGAAGATTGGTAGAACCAGCCGCACCAGANTCAATAAAACCTACNCCACCAACTTTTAAAACAGGCTTNTTCTTTAACGNACGAATATCAAAATCATCNGTGGANTCATAGCCGTANANAACATTAATNTCCAACTTTTGTCCTGGCTCAACATGAAGGTGAGAGCCCGGTGATATCGGCTCTATCTTTCCAGTGTCTGGATCTGCATGGCCATAGGTATAAAGAAGAACATGCGAAGCNACATCAGATTCCTGAGCTTTNCTATCGACATGAGAATAAAGAATATCCGGCACACCNGAGGGAACATCTTGCCCCAATCTCTCTCGTACATAATCTCCGATTCCATCAATCGAAAGAGGACCTGTCCCCCAATAGGTCGTGTAAGTAACCACTCCATCTTTCTTGCCATCTTCNTCTAGAGGGCCACCGTCGTACACCAAATACTCTGGGAAGTAACCGCCTCTCTTCTCAAACAGCGCCATCGACCTTACCCGCAGTTAAATGGCGTCAAGGTAGCAGCGTCAGCCCGTCGTGGAATGGCGTGTCAGTAAAAACAACAAAATCAAGGGCGCAAACTCGGGTCTTCTCTTTATCTTCATATTTGAAGCAGCTCTTCCTAGCCCTGATAGCTAATTTCAAAATTAGTAACTGATATTTAACGTCAATGAGAAGGTCGCTTTTTGCTAGCGCAGCACTNGCTGCTGGCGTTGCCCTTCTGGGTGCTTGTGGGGGCGGAACACAATCCACATCAGAAAGCGAAGCCCCAAGCCAAAGCGCCAGCAGCATGAGCGTTGGCACCTGCGGNGACTTAGTGAAGGACGTCGCTGAACTGAAAGACGGNTTCAAATGGACTGAGGGTCCAGCGTGGGATCCCGCTCGAAACCGTTGGGTTTTTAGCGATGTCATGGGAGACACCGAATATGCCATTGCACCATCAGCAGAACTCACCACACTTCGCGAAAAAGCTGGCTACCCCAACGGTCATGCCCTCTTGTCCNACGGAACATTTGTTGTCGCTCAGCATGACCGCACTCTTGACACCGTGGNAGGAGACGGAGANGGATTTGCGCTCCTTTACGACACNTTTGAAGACAAAAAGCTNAACAGCCCGAACGACGTCTCTGTCGGCAGCGACGACAGCATCTATTTCACAGATCCTCCATTTGGCATTCANGGNTTTGGTCCTGAGAAAGCTGAGTCAGCCCTTGGCTACTCCGGNGTCTTCAAGGTGTCTGATGGAANAATTGAGCTCTTAAATAAAGATCTNGCGACTCCCAACGGCATTGGGATTTCCAACGACCAGAGCACGCTGTACATCTCAGACACAGGCACCAACAGCCTTTACACGTTGGACTTGGCGAGCTTTGACGGGGAACCACTCACAGCAGAGAAGTTTGTGGAACTCATGCCCATCGAAGGTGGTGGTGAGGGCCATGGTCCTGACGGTTTGAGGGTCGCGACTGATGGATCGATCTGGGCGAGTGGAAAGGGTGGTATCAATGTTGTGAAGGCAGATGGCGCTCTGACCTGCTCAATCCCCTTCCCGAACCACGTGGCAAATCTGGCCTTCGGAGGAGCAGATGGCAAACAAATTCTTGTTACCTCTGCCGACAAGGTTTACACAATTAGCCTGAAATAATTAACCAACTAATTCATACCAACGATGAAACTTCTATTCTCTTTGGGCATAGCCGCTGGATCTGTATTGCTGCCCGCGACAAGTGCCCTTGCTCAGCATGCAATCAATGCTGAAGCCGTTCAAAAGGTCGCTCATTCCACAGTGATCAACAGGCCATGCTCCAGGGTTTGGCCTCTGATCACAGACTTTGGCGGGATTGCGACCTGGTACAAAGGCTTTTCTAAAAGCGCTCAAATTTCAGGCCCAACCAATCGCGTTGGTGCCGTAAGAGAGCTCACACGCGCCAGCAACGGCCAAAGCTTTCAGGAAAAAATGGTATGGCTCGATCCTGCGGGCTACACCATGGCCTATAGCCACATTAAAAACGGCCCTGTCCGCGAAACAATCAACCAAGTTAATCTTGTTGATCTCAATAGCAAATCCCAATGCTTAGCAACATGGGGGTCAACCTTCCGCTTAAGGGCAGACCAACAAAATGATGCGCTGAAAATTCGTGGCTTCTTTATCAAAGCCTTCGAAAACGTCCTCGCAGACCTAAAGTCTAGCTCCGAGTCTCGCTAGACACTTTAGGTTTCATTCATCATCTTGATTTGCAAATATTGTTCCAAAAGTGAAGGGGCTTATTAGGAGCCCCTTTACTATTTGATCGAATTTTTTACTGGCCGATGAAGATCAAGCTTCACGCNTTGCTGCTCGCCAGTGCAGCTTTTTTTGTTGGTAGTCAGGCCTCAGCNAACCCAGCNGANACCATGCGTGTGGCGACCCTNAGAACTCANGCTGAAGACTCGGNCCTTNNTGTCANATCAGGAGAAGGACCTCNCTGATCAATGCATCGCNATCGCCCAATNCTGGGATTCGGGCAATCAGACNACGCTCAAAACATGCTTAANCCANCCAGGATTATCAGCGGAGCTCAANCAAAAGCTTNAACGCCTCGCCCNNGCGAGTTCANCATCAGATNCTCAACTNCTCGCNCAGGCGAATCCTCTCACCCTGGAAAGCCTGCAGAGACANATCAATTCTCTGAAAGACAAGATCAATCTTCTTGAGTCAGCAGCNAGCACAAGCGCAGCATTAGCNGAGCAGCGNGAACAAGACCTCGAGAAGACCGTTGAAACCCTCACCGCTGAAGTNGAANCACTNCGAGGTGANGTTGGATCAAGCGATCCTGCGATCGCNAGTTCTGATGCTCCAAGCACNACAACACCTCCNCCCTTCAAACCAACCATCACCTTCAGTGGTTCCGCCAACTTGCTNTNNGGCGGGATNGATGGAGATGAAGACAGCGCTGGTCGCTACCACTGGAAGCANGATGTNTCCAAAGCGAANCAAGATTTCAACAACCAATCGTTCTCCGACACNCCCCTNCACGTCACNGGGGCAACCAACAGAGCTGNTGGCAAGGCTTATCGCTACTANTTCTCCGGTCAAAGCGAAGACACNTTCCCACCCAACGGCNTGAAGTCCGTCAGCTCAAAAGACGCACGGGCCTACGCAATGACCTCCAGCTGGACCGGTGGCAAGGTGCGCTTAAGCACCGTCCAGAANGGTGGNGATCTCGTGATCAGTGATAANGACGATCCCAACTACANCAAAAACGATCCTCGCAGCCTTGACTACGGCGGGAATCAGTTAATGGTTGATTTCNAAGGCACTCCTGTTATCCCCAACGTCGGCCTCGGTGGGCTCAAGAACCCCTCCGAAATCGGCAAAACCGTTAAGGCGAATGATTTTAAAATCAATAACCTTGGCAACGAATTTACATTTAACGGCATCTCCCTCTCAAAAGACGATGTTCAGAACTTGATTGATCTTGGCAACGAATCACGTCGTGTGAAGGGTGTCAAAGACAACATGGACATTAATTATGTTGTCGGATCAGGAGAAACGATCAGCACGATTGCNTTTAAATATGGAACCACAGCATCCAAATTGCTGGCTAAAAATCCAAAACTTGGCAAAACCGTCAGTGGCGCTGATGTTTTAAAACAAGGCACTGAACTCAAGGTTCCCACCAACCTCAACAGAAAACTAACAATTGGCGATAATATTGTTAGCCCTGGTGGACTCGTTGACAATAAAGCGACTTACGACGACCTCCTCAACCTAGCCGTTGCGGAATATGGCTCGTTAACAGATAAGCAACGCAATAAAATTGAAAAAACAGCTCAGCGCTTTATTCGTGGATTGGCCAAATCAGAGCCCGGAACTGATCCAACGAAGATCAACAACAACTTTATGCGGGCTTATACGTTCAACCACGACGTGAAGCTCAATCTCTCTGCCAGTCTTTGGGGAGATGACATGCTGCGAATCACAGTTAGACACCGCAACTATCTCCCCTACGGAGACCGCGCCAATTTCCCCGCAGCCAACCTGGCCTTTGGTTTTGGTGGAATCGATAATTCCGAACTCACGTTCGATCGCCTTTGGTGGAAACTCCCGGTCAGTGATACCTCCAGCTTCTGGATCGGTACTCGCCTCAAGGATTATCACTTCCTTCCCGTTCGCTACGGCACCTTCTATCCAGTCGAACAGCAGAATTACTTCTTTGCCACATCAGCTGGCATGCATGATTACGTCGGATCGGGTGTGGGCTTCACGGCTAATAACCTCAGCGACAATTTCCTCGGGGGCCGTCTGAGTTTTGGCACGGGTTACCTGGCTAATTCTCGGGATGCCATCAACCCTGTGACCAATGCCTACCAAGAAAAAGGCTTTATTGGTCGAGACACTCGCTTCCGAATTCCTGTTCAGCTTGGATACAACAGCGACGATGGCAACATCATTGCATCACTCAACTACATCTTTGGCAGCGGAGATACATTAAATTCCTTCGTCGGAACAACACTTTCCAAGGATCCGTTCTTCTACGACACAGATCAATTCTCTCAACTTGGCCTTTCTTTTGGCTGGCAATTCGCTGAAAATGTTTCACTGAATGCGGCCTACAATGAAATCTGGTACAACGCTCGCTACGACACTTCAGTGCTCGGCGTACCGATGGTTGAAGAGGGTGATACGGCACGAGCACGGAGCTGGATGGCGGCGCTTCTGTTCGACGACATTCTTTTTGAGAATTCCAAAATTGGTCTTGCCGTTGGCCACGTTCCCCACGTCTATGAAAACAACTCGGCTTGGGGTACAGATGAAGCCCCTCTCGCCTTTGAGACTTGGCTGAATTGGGATGTGAGCGACTACATCTCTGTTCAACCTGGTGTGTTCTTCCTGACCAACAGCGATGGACTTGATGACGGTGGTACTGACTGGGGCATGACCTTCCGCACATATCTCAAGTTCTAATCAACATCTAACGCCTTCTTCTATCCCCTGTTATTCATGACCNTACGCACATTTGCCTCAGCCACNGCTCTGCTCATCTCGAGCGCATTATGCACACCGCTTTTTGCTCAATACCAATCGACGACACCGATCTTCCAGTACCGTCCCGATCAATCCACTCCCTATAAACGTCTTTATTTTTCAGGCACATCAAACGTTCGACTCGATCGTTCTAAATATCATCTTGTCGTCAGAAAAGACGAGTTGCCTGACAACACACGTAGTTTCACACTGCTGATTCCTCGTGAATTTTACAAGCGCTTTAAGCAGGGATCAGTCTCGCTCTGCACGATGAACATGGGGGGCTACTTGAAAAAATCCAAATGTCGCGATCAGTTGTCATATCAGAGCAGTTTCGATGACAGCGCTCAAGCAATGAACGTGACACTCGATGCTCCCTTAAACGAAAAATCAGATATCGGTTTCTTTGCCCGCCTCAACAACCCAATGAACAGTGGGATGTATCAGTTCAACCTGATGGCGAGTCACGATGCTGATGATGCGAAAAAGAAATACGTGGGCTCCTGGATGATCACAGTGAACTGAGCACCCACTGGGCCCACGGATGAAGCATCACGCCATCGCCGTTCTTCCCCAAGGCCTTGAAGAGGTTGGATGTGAGGAACTCAGGGCCCTTGGAGCACATCAAGTCCGACCGTTACGCCGAGCGGCCTCTTTTGAGGCTGATACGGCCTGCCTTTACCGCTTGCATCTCCAGGCAAGGCTTCCATTCCGTCTGCTGCGTGAGATGGCTCAGTTCCGCTGCCTCGGGCGAGACGACCTCTACGAGGGCGTTCGTCAAGCTCTCGACTGGGAACGTTGGCTNCATCCATCGATGAGCTTTCGTGTTGATGTGACTGGCACCGCGCCAGGTCTCAACCACAGCCACTACTCAGCACTCCAGGTCAAAAATGCGCTGGTGGATCAGCAGCGTGAACTGTGGGGTGATCGCTCATCCATTGACCTCGAGCATCCTGACCTCTCCCTGCACCTGCATCTCAGCAGGGATGGAGCCGTGCTCAGCCTGGATGGCAGCGGCAGCAGCCTGCACCGACGTGGCTATCGGGCTGCCATGGGAGCAGCCCCACTCAAGGAAAATCTGGCCGCGGGGTTGATCCGACTAACTGGGTGGGACGCCAGCATGCCGCTGGTCGATCCTTGCTGCGGCTCAGGGATTCTCCTAATCGAAGCCGTTCTGGCAGCACTGCAACAAGCACCAGGATTAGACCGAGACTTTGCTCTCGAAGGTTGGGCAGATTTCCAACCAGACCTCTGGCAAGACGAATGCAGCCGAGCCCGCAACCGCCGACGCCGCGATCTCAACCTGCCACCGGTGATCGGTATTGAGCAGGACCCAGACATCGTCGCGCAGGCCAACAGCAACGTTGTCGCAGCTGGTTTAGAGGGGGTCATCGAGATTCGTCAAGGACGCTTCGAAGCTCAATCTCTGCCCAATGGTCCTGGGGTTTTGGTCTGCAATCCCCCCTACGGAGAACGACTCGGTGCGATGGACGATCTCGACAGTTTCTATGGCGAACTTGGAGCCTTTGCCCGTCGCGAAGCATCCGGCTGGCACCTCTGGCTGCTCAGCGGCAACCCCAAACTGACTGGAGCCCTGCGACTCAAGGCCTCCCGGCGTATTCCTGTCAGTAACGGCGGCATCGACTGCCGCTGGCTCCACTACGCGATTCGCTAAAAGCGCTGGCTCCAGCCACCAACAAGCACCGATCCATTCAAGAGGAGATCGCCGGATGCGGACACCTCTGTCGTGAGGTCAGCCACAGGATTCAAAATCGAAAGGTTGCGCCTCCAGGACGCATACAGCTCCTGATGGATGGATTGAGCAACAGCATCTGGCGCGAGGAAATATTTGTAGCGGCGCTCATGAATGCATGGATTTTTTTTGCGTCTCTTGGCTTTTCGCTCCGCCAGTTGCAACGCGTTGGCTGAATACTCGCATTGGACCGTATTCACCACAATGTGTCTGAAACGCTTGAAAAATGGACGCTGGAGATAAGAGCGCATCATCAGGTCATTCTCAGCGGGCTGCTGCAAACTCTCAAATGTGCGCTTGCCCAGCTTCACGGATGCGAGACCTTGCTCAACACGTTCTGAGCCAAACCACTGGCGTCGTAACTCACGCCGCTTAAGCGAACGAGGCCAGTACGACGGGTCAATACCACGCAATACCTGATAGAGATCCACATGCAGCAAGACACATTGAGGAAGATCCACCTCACGACTCAGCAACTTGACATGCCCGGCCTGGAAAAACGATTTCTTGCGCAGAGCCTCCTCATAATCATCGTATTCTTTATACGCTCGGTCCTTACAAGTCGACCTAAAACCAGCCATATAGCCAGGCCCAAACAAAGGAAGGTCCTCTCGATAAGCAGCCTGCAATAACGTTGTTTTTCCTGATCCACAGGGGCCAGCAATGATGAACAACGTAGTTAAATTCGCAGCGTCTGATGTAGCGCTATCCCTGATTTGTGCAGCTTTTGCCCTATCGAAAAAACGTAAACCTGTCGGCCATTGCAAATCCTTTCACCGCACTCACTAAATCCACATTAACCCAGCGTTAAGGAGTGATTAAAGGGCGTAATCACACCCGCCCCAACAGTGCACGCACCGTTTTCATCAGTCCCTCCAATGTTTGAGGAAGGAAAGGCCCCTTGAGCACCTGACCGCCAATCCGCAGNGAGATCCCTGCCCCCACCAGGTTGATCAGGGACAACGCCAACAACGACTGAACCAACGACAGCGTCCAGGTCTGCTGCAGCCAAAGCAGGCCGGCCGTCTCTGCGGCCAGAAGGGCCAAAAACATCGCCGTACCACCGATGGCCAGAAACAAGCCGCCGCTAATCAATCGGCGCTTTTCCCGATCGACCTCCTGCAACGCAATCCGCACATGCAGATCCATCACCGAAGCTGCAAGTGCCGTCATTCGAGCAGCAGCACCAAGACCTCGAGGTTGTTGAGAGTCGGCCATCAGGAGCGACGCCCCCCGTTCAGCATGGCTCCGAGCAAAACTCCCACACCCAGCGCGACGCCGACCGCCAGCAATGGGCGCTGACGAACAGGCTTCTCGATCCGTGGACGAAGAGTGCTGTTCAGCTCGTCCAGCAACTGCTCNAGCTGCTGCTCGAGGGGGTCAAGACTCTCACCAAGATGACGGCTTTGATCACTGGCCGTGTGCATCAGCTCTTCCANCTGCTCACGAACCCCCTGGGGAGTGAGACCAGTGTTTTGCTCGATCAAGCGAACCAGTTCATCGACACTGCCCCGGGTGGCCTCCAGGGTGTGTTGNGCCAGCTCAGGCCAGCGTTTCTGAATCGTGGGGAGCAGNCTNTCAAAGCGATCACGGAAGTGATGTTCGAAGCTGCCGTTGGGCTGCGGCGATGACGCATCCATGGAACGCCGTTGGCGGGGAAGCCTCCCGAGGGTAGGAAGAGTGCACCAACAGGGAAACGTGATGCCTAGGTATTCCCTTCTGCGGCATATCGATGCTCCAGACGACCCAAGCGGATGCCACATCGATCTCCTGCTTGAGGACGGTGCGAGCTGCCGCACCTGGCGACTCCCAAAGCTGCCCTGCATTAATGGTCCTGCACAGGAGGCGATCCCCCTGAAAGCACATCGCCTGGTGTGGCTNGAACCACGCCGGGCCGCAGTGTCNGGGAACCGAGGCTGGGCCGAACGCATCGGGGCGGGGATCTACCGGGGACACCTTCCCGATCACAACGATGCTGCGGTGGATCTTGAACTCAAGAACGGCCCCCTCGCTGGACGACTGACCATCGCTGCGGGGCTATGTCGCGTAACACGCTCTTGAGATTTTCGCGAGCTTCGCTAGTTTCGAGTCGCTAACAGCCTTCGTTCCTGTTGGTCCACATCAATCAGGTNGGGCTGGCACAGTTCAAATCGTTCGGTGGAGCGATGACGATCCCTCTTGAGGAGGGATTCACCGTGGTCACCGGCCCGAACGGCTCAGGCAAGAGCAATATTCTCGACGGCGTTCTGTTCTGCTTAGGTCTGGCCACCAGCAGGGGCATGCGTGCCGATCGCCTCCCTGATTTGGTGAACAGCGGAATTCTCAAAGCGGGCAAGGCTGCTGAGACGACCGTCAGCGTTCGCTTCGATCTGACGGACTGGCAGCCCGATGCGGCAGAGGAGGGACTGGACGCACCAGAGGACGGTCCCTGGATCAAACCTGGACAAACGGAATGGACTGTGACCCGTCGTCTACGGGTGATGCCTGGAGGCTCTTACAGCTCCAGTTACAGCGCNGACGGCATCGCTTGCAACCTCCAGCAACTNCAAACCCAACTACGCCGCCTCCGCATTGATCCGGAGGGGAGCAACGTCGTGATGCAGGGCGACGTCACCCGCATCGTGTCGATGAGCAACCGCGACCGGCGCGGGCTGATCGATGAACTCGCTGGGGTTGCCCTGTTTGACACCCGGATCGAACAAACCCGGCGCAAACTGGACGACGTCCAGGACCGGCAGGAGCGCTGCCGCATCATCGAGCAGGAACTGCTGGCGAGTCGCCAGCGCCTGGAAAAAGATTGCGCCAAGGCCCGTCAGTACCAAGAACTGCGTGAACGCCTGCAGCTCGGCCGGCAGCAAGAAATGGTGCTGGCCTTTGAGGCCGCTCAAGTCGCCCTGCAAACGCTGGGCACCCGCCAACAGGAACTCGACGCCAAAGAACAGCGCGATACCAGCGCCATCACCAGCGCTGAACAAACCCTGGCCACCGCAACCAAGGAGCTCGAAGGTCTCCAAGAGCAGGTCAAAGCCCTCGGAGAAGATCAACTCTTAGCCGTGCAGGCCGAATTGGCCGGCCTGGATACCCAAGGACGGGAGCTCGAGCGACAGTCTGTTCAACATCAAGACAGCGCTCAAAAGCTTCAAGACACCCGAAATGACCTCGCCGGCCGCCGCCAGCAGCTGCAGCAACAAGGCCGTGAACTCGAGCACGATCCCCACGAAGAAGCGCTGGCCGCAGCGGAAAGCGACTGCCGAGATTCCGAAGCCGCCGTTGAGATGTCCCGGCGACGCCTCGCGGATGTGGCTGGACGGTCCGGTGCCTGGATGGAGGAACAGAAGCGACGCAGTGAGCGGCGCCAACAGCTGCAAAGCAGCATCGAGCCCCTTCAGCAAGAGCAGCAGCAACGCCAAGAGCGACTCCGCCAAGACGGCGAACGGCTGGAAGAACTCAGCGGAGATCTCGCCCGGGACGGCCAGGTTGAAACCGACGTGCAGAAGAAACTCCAGGACCTCGAAACTGAGTGGCAAACCCTGCTGCAGGGTCTAACCAGCGGCAAGCAAGCGGTGCAGCAAGCCGCTGAATCGCTGTCGATCCAACAACGCACCCGAACACGGCTTGAACAGGAGCAAACCCGACTGGAACGGGAGATTGCTCGCCTTGAAAGCCGTCGCGATGCCCTCCAAGAAAGCCGCGGTACCGGAGCGCTGCGCTTACTCCTCGAAGCCGGTCTGGACGGAATCCACGGTCCAGTCGCTCAACTTGGCGAAGTAGAGGATCAGCATCGTCTCGCCTTGGAAGTGGCGGCCGGAGCGCGTTTGGGCCAGGTGGTGGTGGATGACGACCGCATTGCAGCTCGAGCGATCGAGCTGCTCAAACATCGCCGGGCCGGACGGCTGACCTTCTTGCCCCTCAACAAAATTCGGGCGCCAGGTGGTGGTTCCGCCGCTGCGATGGCCCGCGGTGCTCGTCCGACCAGCCAGGGCGATGGCGGCGGACTGGTGGGCCGAGCCGTAGAGCTGGTGCGGTTCGAACCCGTTTACGACGTGGTCTTCGCTTACGTCTTCGGCGACACACTCGTCTTCCGAGATCTGGGCAGTGCCCGTCAACAACTCGGACGNGCGCGCGCCGTCACCCTCGATGGTGAACTGCTCGAGAAGAGCGGGGCAATGACCGGCGGTAGCTTCTCCCACCGAGGCGGTGGCTTGAGCTTCGGACGGAGCAACGACAGCGACGAANCAGAGCCGCTCCGCCGCAGGCTGCTTGAACTCGGGGAAAGCCTGGCGGCCTCGCGCCGCGAAGAGAACCGATTAATCGAAGCGCTTGAGCAGCAAAAACCAGCGTTACGGCAGCTAGAACAACGCCAAGCGGCACTGGTGGCCGAGCGCAATGCGGCCCACCGCAATCACGGTCCTCTGATTGAACGCAACCGTGAACGCACAGAGCGCCTTGAGCAGCTCCGCCGCAACCAGCAGGAGCACCAGGAGCGACTGACGGCGATCGCCGCGGCCCTGGCACCGTTGCGTGAGGAACAACAGCAACTCGACGCTGCAGAACGCTCCAACAGCAGCGATGACGAATCCGCCGCCTGGGCCCAACTGCAGCAGGCCCTGGAATCGGCTGACAAACGACTGGAGGACAGCCGCAGCAAGCGCGATGAACTGCTCAATGCCAGACGCGAACGCCAATTAGCCCTGGAACGCCTTGGCGATCAGCAGCAAACCCTCAGCAATGAGGAGGCCCGCCTGCAAGACGCCGTGCAAACCCTTGCCACTGCTCATGCAGCCTGGCGAGANCAGCAGCAAGGCCTGAAGGAACAACGCGAACGGCTCACCACGCAGCAACAGGAGCTGCAAGAGAGCTTCGGGGAACAACGCCGTGCNCGCGACGCAGCCGAAGCTGAGGTNGGGCGCCAGCGCCAGGCCCTCCAGCAAGCCCAATTCAACTTGGAGCGGTTGAAGGAGGAGCGTCTGGCCCTGATCGAAGAGCAACGCAATGGCGGCATCCGCCTGCAGGAGATGGAGCAGGCCCTGCCCAATCCACGGCCCGACATCTCTGAATCGATCCGAGAAGCGGGGCTCGAAGCCCTTCAAATCGAACTGCAAGCCATCCAACGCCGNATGGAAGCTCTCGAGCCGGTGAACATGCTGGCGCTGGAGGAACTCGAAGCGCTCGAAGAGCGGCTCTCCGAACTCAANGAACGTCTCGATGTCCTCAGTCAAGAACGCGAAGAGCTGCTGCTGCGCATCGAGACCGTGGCCACCTTGCGGCAAGAAGCCTTTATGGAGGCCTTCTCAGCCGTTGATGGTCATTTCCGTGAGATCTTCGCCAGCCTCTCCGATGGGGACGGCCATCTGCAGCTCGAGAATCCCGATGACCCCCTTGAAGGCGGATTGACGTTGGTGGCCCATCCCAAGGGGAAGGCTGTTCGCCGTCTCGCAGCCATGTCCGGTGGCGAAAAATCTCTGACTGCCCTGAGCTTCCTCTTCGCACTGCAACGCTTCCGGCCCTCACCCTTTTATGCCCTCGATGAGGTCGACAGCTTTCTCGATGGTGTGAATGTGGAGCGTCTGGCCGCCTTAATCGCTCGACAAGCCGAACAGGCGCAATTCCTTGTCGTCAGCCACCGGCGCCCGATGATCGGGGCATCTCAACGCACGATTGGTGTCACCCAGGCCCGCGGCGCCCACACCCAAGTGGTGGGACTCCCGGATGCCGCCTGAGCTGGCACAGCGGATTCACTACGCCACAATGTCTCGAAGTCCATGGCCGAGGGCCCGCGCTTGACCCCGACCCCATCCCAGAACGACGACCTCGCCACCGGCGTACCCAGTGACCGACTCTGGTTGCGCTCCGAGCTGATGGGCACCCAGGTGATCACCCGCGACAGCGGACGCCGACTCGGCGTGGTTGGAGAAGTGATCGTTGATATCGACCGTCGCGAAATCGTGGCCCTTGGCCTCCGCGACAACCCACTGACCCGCTTCCTGCCAGGTCTGCCGCGATGGATGCCGCTGGATCGCATCCGCCAGGTCGGCGACGTCATTCTGGTGGATTCCGCTGATTCCCTCAGCGAGAACTTCGCTCCAGATCGTTACAGCCGCGTGATCAACTGCCAGGTGATCACCGAATCGGGGAGTCAGCTCGGCCGCGTGCTGGGCTTCGCCTTCGATATCGAAACCGGTGAACTCACNACCTTGGTGATGGGAGCCCTCGGCGTTCCTCTTCTTGGGGAGGGTGTTCTCTCCACATGGGAGATGCCGGTCGAAGAGATCGTCAGCAGCGGACCAGACCGAATCATTGTTTATGAGGGTGCCGAAGACAAGCTCAAACAGTTGAGCAGCGGAGTTCTTGAAAAACTGGGCGTCGGAGGACCGAGCTGGGAAGAACAGGAACGGGAGNGATACCGCGTCAACCTCGTTCCTGTTGAGAACCAGTTGAGCTCCGGCCAAGTGGTCGAACAGGAGCAACGCAGCCTGCAGGCTTCAACAGCCGAACGGTTTGAGGCTGAGGANAATCTCGAATATGTGGAACTCGAGGAGCAGCGTCGTGAACCGCAGGTGCAGCGTCGCTATCTCGACGAGCCGAGCATCGACCCCTATGCGGACCGCTACGAAACTGATCGCTACGAGTCAGACCGCTACAGCCCAGAGCCCGATCCGATCCAACGCAGGGGACCTGCACCAGCCTCACGCCGCCCAGTACAACAACCCGGGGCTCCACTGGATGTGGAACCCATGCAACGGCCCAATCCCTTGGGAGACGACGGTCGTGGCCGTGATGACCAAGACCTCGACGATCCCTGGTAATCAGCCGGCCTTGAAATTCAGCGACGCACTATTGACGCAATAACGCTGACCTGTTGGAGCAGGACCATCACCGAACACGTGGCCAAGGTGCGCATCGCATTGGGCGCAATTGATCTCCGTGCGCACCATGCCGTGGCTCACATCCTGTTTGGTGGTAATCGCNTCAGTGGTCACGCCATCCCAGAAGCTTGGCCAGCCAGTTCCAGAGTCAAACTTGGTTGTCGAGCTGAACAGCGGAGTATCACAGCAAATGCAGTGATACATCCCAGTGGCTTTGTTGTTCCAGTAAGCACCCGTGAACGCACGCTCCGTTCCACCGCAACGGGCCACCTGAAACTGCTCAGGGGTCAGGGACTGCTTCCATTCCTCGGCAGTGCGTTGGATTGGCTCAGGGCTGCTCATGGACGTCAACTCATGATCATCGGCCACTCACGCTAAGCAGATCCCAACGCGCGAGGGAGCTGTTGGCGCACTTCATCGGCAAGGGCTGCGACTGCACCGGGCTTTCCTCGGAGTGCGCGCAAGTCCTCCCGCTGTGCCGCAAGCCGATCAGGAGCCTCAAGCCACATTTCAGCCTCAACGGCGATCTCCTCCGGGGTAATGGCTCCAACCCGTTCCGGCACCACCAAGCGCCCAGCGCTGATGTTGGGCCAGGCCATCAATCCGTTGTTTCGCAGCCGCCAAATGGTGAGCAGGACGCCAATGATGCGCCGGAAGCCTGGAAGACGCGCCAGCAAACCAAAGCCGCCATCCCAAGCCTGCATCACCTCCAGGTGCTGAGTGGGCACGATCACGATCATGGGGACAGCCAGGGCGCCTAACTCAGCGGTGTTGGCACCGACCGTCGTCAGGGCCAGGGTGCATTGGCTCAATGGCCCATGGGCCGGATGCCGCTGCAGCAGACGAACCCGGGTACCCGCTGCAGTGATTAGCTCACCCCCCTCAACACTGGCAATTTCGGCGCCGTAGCGGCGAGCGATGGGGTTATCAGGGCCCGCATAGTGCAGGAGTTCTGCCACGTTGGTGGTTGGCGCCACTGGCAAAAGAAACCGACACTCCGGGCGACGACGCGCCAGACGATCGGCNGCCTCCAGAAGAAAAGGCATTCCCACACTGAGCTTGGCCCGCTTGGAGCCCGGCAACAGAGCAATCCACTCCCCATCGGGCAACGGATCGTCGTGCCGGGCGAATGTGGATAGGTCCGCCATCAGATCACCAACCACTCGACAGCGATCGCGATAACGCTGCGGCAACTGATCTCGGACCGCCTCTGACATCGCGGCAATCCGGTCATTCCACTGCGGCCATCGGGCCACCCACTCGGCATAGGTGACGTGGCGATATCCGAGGCGGGCGGACAACAGCACGGTCCAGAACTGATCACCACCGAGGAAAACGACCACACCCCGTCGCGGCCAAGCGGCATACCGCCGGGGCTGCAACAGCAACCTCCAGAACTTGGCAGCGGGAATAATCCGATCGAACTGTTGCCACGGCTGCGCCGCGCTGTGTTCATGGCCCGTTGCATTGGGGCATGGGACCAGCACCAAGTTGAGGCTGGATGGCGCATTGGGCAGCCTTGGCCTCAATGGCATCACTGCATGCAAACGTTCGGCAAGAGGTCGAACCCAGGTCGTGAGCTCACCGGGACCATTGCCAACCAAAACGATGGCAANACCTGTTGCCGGCGGCGGTNTTGATGCCACAAAGAAAAAAATGCGGATGGCGAGACTTGAACTCGCAAGGCCGAAGCCACACGCCCCTCAAACGTGCGTGTCTACCAATTCCACCACATCCGCGTGGTTGATTCAGCCCCTCGGGCTTCGTCGCGGAAATCATACCGGGCAACGGGGCCCCTTCTACAAGCTGGTTGTCGCTGATACGATCCGGCCTCTGCCTGGACGCGCGGATGCCAATCGGCAAAGTGCTGATCGCCAACCGCGGCGAAATCGCCCTCAGAATTCTGCGCAGCTGCCGAGAGCTCGGCATCGCAACCGTGGCGGTCTACAGCACGGTGGACAAAGACGCTTTGCATGTCCAACTAGCGGATGAAGCCGTCTGCGTTGGCGAAGCGCTCAGCGGCAAGAGCTACCTGAACGTTCACAACATCCTTGCGGCGGCAACCTCCAGGGGCGTGGATGCCATCCACCCGGGATATGGATTCCTGGCCGAAAACGACAAATTCGCTGAAATCTGCAAAGACCACGGCATCACCTTCATCGGCCCCTCGCCCCACGCGATCCGATCCATGGGGGACAAGTCGACCGCCAAAACGACGATGCAATCGGTGGGCGTCCCCTGCGTTCCGGGCAGCGAGGGACTGCTTGCGAACCCAGCAGAGGCGGCCAAGCTCGCCCAACAAATGGGATACCCAGTCATGATCAAGGCCACGGCCGGCGGCGGTGGCCGTGGCATGCGGCTTGTTCCTGCTCCAGACCAGCTCGAATCACTGTTCAAGGCAGCCCAAGGCGAAGCCGAAGCGGCCTTCGGGAACCCCGGCCTGTACATGGAGAAATTCATCGATCGGCCTCGGCACGTCGAAGTGCAAGTGCTGGCCGATCGCCACGGCAATGTCGTACACCTTGGGGAACGCGATTGCTCCATCCAGCGTCGCCACCAGAAATTGCTGGAAGAAGCCCCGAGCCCAGCCCTCGATCCCGAACTGCGTCGGCGTATGGGAGATGCCGCCGTCGCCGCCGCGCGCAGCATCAACTACGAGGGCGCTGGCACCGTTGAATTCCTGCTGGATCGGGAGGGTGGCTTCTATTTCATGGAGATGAATACCCGTATCCAGGTGGAGCATCCGGTCACCGAAATGGTGACGGGAATTGATCTGATTGCAGAACAACTGCGCATCGCTGGGGGTGAGCCCATCAGTGTTCGTCAAGACGACATCCAATTGCGCGGACACGCCATCGAGTGCCGGATCAATGCAGAGGACGCCCGCCATAACTTCCGGCCAGCACCGGGACGCATTACGGGCTGGTTACCGCCCGGTGGACCGGGAGTTCGAGTCGATAGTCATGTGTACACCGGCTACGACATCCCCCCCTTCTATGACTCGCTGATCGGCAAGGTGATCGTTTGGGGAACCGACCGTGAGCACGCCCTCACTCGAATGAAGCGGGCACTGAACGAATGCGCCGTCACCGGGATTCCCACCACGGTTGATTTCCATCTCGAGATGCTGAATCGCCCGGAATTCATCCGCGGCGATGTGCACACCAAATTCGTCGAGCAAGACATGTTGCCCTGATCAGGCCAGGGTCTGGGCCCGCATCAGCACCAAGGACAGCACTCCTTGCTGACCGACCAACAGCTCCCGAACCAGGCTGATCAAGCCCACCCAGATCACCGGCGTGACATCAACACCACCAATCGGTGCAACCACCTTGCGCGTCAGTGACAGCAACGGCTCTGTTGGCACAGCCACAACCCTCCAGAGTCCCTTCTCGAGATCAATCTGTGGATACCAGGTCAGGACGATCCGCAACAGGAAGGTCAGGGTCCAAAACGCCAGCAGTAAACCGAGCGCCACGTTCAAGATCGGGAGGACCTGGAGCAGCAATGGCGTCACAAAGCTCAAAGCATTCGTCGCGCCATCGTAGAAACCTGATGCTGCTCTCTAAGATCACCGCGGCATCGACGTGAGTGCAACACCTCCATGACTTCCTCCCTCTCCAACTTTCTGAGCAGCCTCGTTTGGGGATCACTGATCGTGGTTGTGCCTGCCACCATCGCTCTGATCCTGATCAGCCAGACCGACCAGGTCGACCGCAAGCTCTGACTCGAACAGAATTGATCTGGCGCCGCTCGTAGACTGAAGGTCACGAGGAGGCGCTTCTTTGGTTAACGCCAGTCTGAATTGGGCCAGCATCGTCGGCATCGTGCTGGCGGTGGGCGGCGCGCTGCTGTACTTCATGCGGTCGTTCAAGCCCGCCCTGGCGCGCGATTACGACGTTTTTTTTGCAGCCATCGGTCTTCTCTGCGGAGGAATTCTGTTCTTCCAGGGATGGCGTTTAGACCCGATCCTTCAGTTCGGGCAATTTTTATTGGCTGGAACCACTGTGTTCTTCGCCTACGAAAGCGTCCGACTGCGAGGGGTGGCCACAGAACAGGCCCGACGATCGGCCTATTTCGACGATGAACCGGCCCCTGCACCGCGTGGGTCCGGTGGTGATCTACGGGGTGGTGGCTGGGATGACCGCTACGACCGTTTCGACGAACCCCAGCCGGTTCGGCGTCGCTTCAGTGGCCGCGACCAAGAAATGGACGAGCGCCCGGAGGACGACTTTTACAGGCCGCGACGCAGCAGTCGTGCCGCCATTCCAGAACAAGCCGCCAGTCGTCGACCCCGGCCAGATGGGGAGATGGAGAGCAGAGCCCGGAGCCCACGCGGCGAGTCCGACTGGGATCAAGCCGATGAAAGTTCCCGACGTATGGCTCGTTTCCGCGCAGGAGAGCAGCGCTCGGAACAGCGACCCGACTTTGGTGAACGACGCCAACAACGGGAAGAGCAACGTCGCGGCAGCCGACCGACCCCAAGCTCAAGCCGTTTCAACTCTGGAGACGATCGCGGCAACACGAGACCGCAGCAGGGCATCCCTAAAGGCAGCCCCATGCGTTCAGATGCTGAAGATGCCGCTTACAGCAGCACGCCTCCGTCACGCTCCGCAGCGGTGGATTCCCCCTCGGCCGGTCCAGGGACCAGTTCCCGTCCAAGCAATGGATCAGGGAGTACACGCCCCGCTCCACGCAGTTCCCGACCACGGGATAACAGCTCCCGTTTCGACGACTGAAGCCGATCATCCGCCCGCTGCTGATTAGCCTCCTCGCCATCGGGTTGATTGGCTGCGTCGCCCCGAGAGCACAGCGGGCGGAAGGCGGGCTTGGCGATCGCAATCAGCAAGATCCAGCCCTGAGCGGAAATGGCCGCCTGCTAGCGGTGATCAGTGAGCTGCGCGGACGTCCCACTGTGCAACTGCGTGAGCTCAGCACCGGAGCCATCCTGCAGCTGCCGCAGCTGAAGCGGCATCAACCCCATAGCTCTCCATCGCTCAGCTGGAACGGTCGCTACCTCGCCCTGATCAGCCAGCGGGGGCAACGGCGTCTCGCCGTCATCGCCGACCGTTTAACCGGTCGTGTCCACCAACTGCCCTTACCGGGGAGCCGGGATCCGATCCGACTCAGCTTGTCCCCCGATGCCACGCAACTGGCTCTTCAAGTCGCCACACAGGGGCAGTGGCGTGTGGAGTTGCTGGATCTCAGTGATCTACTGGAAGCCGATCGACCGGCGGGACTCAACCCATGAGCCGTCCGTCTTGCCAGCCACCATGGTCCGCCCTGGCGCTGCTGTGCCTCCTCATCGGTGTGGCTCCAATCAGCGGATGCAGCGGTCCCAGCGCCAAACCGCTCAATGATCTCAACGGGCTGCTGCGGCAGTCCGCGACCAGCCGGCGGGACCCCAGCATGGGTACGCGTTGGCTCGCGAGCCTCAGTCGGAGACAAGGCCGGGAGCGGGTGGAATTAATCGACCTCAACAACCGCAAACCCGTTCCACTGCCAGGGCTGAACCGCAGTGACGCCTTACCGGTCAGCGTCAGCGTCAGCGGCGATGGGCGACGGCTGGCGGTGGTGCGTCAACGCGGCAATCGCACGGAACTGATCTTGTATCGCCGCAACAGCGAAACCGTTCAAGGCCTGCCCTTAGATCCCCCAGGAGTTCCCCGATCGGTGAGTCTCGATGCTCGGGGACGCCAGCTGGCTGTGCAGGTCAGCCGCAATGGTCGTTGGGACGTTGATTTGATTCGGCTGCCCTAAAGGGCTTAAGGCACCAGACCAGCCCAATGCAAAAACGTTTCACCGCTGAGGGCTTCGATCAGCAGCACCGCGGCGAAGCCAAGCATCGCGAAGCGGCCATTGACACGCTCGGCGTACCCACTCCAGCCAAAGGCCGGCACATCGGTAGTCGTGGCCGATGGGGTCGACGTGTCGTTTTCGGTCTCGCTAGAGGAGGTCATCCGGCCGGATCAGGATCGCCCGAAGTCATAGCTGGTCGCCGGCATTAATCGCCAGCCGCCATCACCATTCACTTCCAGAACGGTGTCGTGGAAAGCAGTCAACGTGGGGCGATGGCCAATGCTGATCACCGCTAAATCCCGCTGACGCAGAAGTTGGTAGAGATGATCTTCCGTGGCCACATCCAAAGCACTGGTGGCTTCATCCAGCACTACGAAGCGAGGAGCATTCAGCAACAGGCGTCCGAAGGCCAGCCGTTGTTGTTCACCTAGGGAAAGAATCCGAGGCCAATCCTGTTTGACATCAAGGTCGGGGTAACGCTCCACCAAGGTGCTGAGGTTGACCTCCTCTAATACATGCCGCAGTTGGTCGTCGCTGAATCGGCTCTCATCAGTGGGATAACAGAGCTGTTCACGCAGTGAGCCAAGCAGCATGTATGGCTTCTGTGGGATGAACAGCAAATCCCCGGTATCTGGGCGCTGCACCTCACCTCGACTGGGGGCCCAAAGCCCACTAATCATTCTCAGTAAGGAGGTTTTTCCGCAGCCTGAGGGACCGACCACCAGCAAACGCTCCGCCTCACCAATGCTCAAGCTGAGGTCGCGAAGAATCGGTCGGTCCCCACCGGGCGGGGTGAGATCGGCATGACGCACAACGATGGCGTTCGCCCCTGCCTCTCGCTCGGGCAAGACCTGACGACTGACCTGCTCCACCTGACTTTGAAAACCCTCCAGTCGGGTGATGCCCGCTGTGAATTGCGCCAGTTCGTCAATTCTGTTGACGACAAATAGCAGTGAGCCCTCCACCATGTTGAAAGCAAATCCCGCCTGAACAAAGCGTCCGTAGTCGATTTCGCCGGCGAAGTACGGGCCAGCCATCACCAAATAAGGAAAAAATACGCCGGCATAACCAACCGAGCGCTGCATTGCGCTGATGATCACTTGCCAAACGATCAGCAGATTGAAGTTGCGGACGACAGAACCCAAACGACGGGTGGTCTCTTGTTGCTCGGGCTCCTCTCCTGAGTAAAAGGCAATCGACTCAGCATTGTTGCGGATATGAACCAGCCCGTAGCGGAAATCGGCTTCGTAACGCAACTGGTCGTAGTTGATTCGAACCAATCGACGCCCTGCAAACACAAGCACTGTTGTGGCAACAACGGCATAGGCAAATAGAGCAAAAGTCAGCGTTTGACTAATACTCCAGAGGATCAAAATATTCAGGGAAAATGTCAGCAAGGCATCGAAAATGCCTAGGGTGAACTGAAGACTTTGCGCCGTGAACGACCGGGTGTCATCCGTAATCCGCTGATCTGGATTATCAAGATCGGTCTCCTGCTCATCGTTAGGGTTTAGGACGTAATAAGCACGATTGCGCAGGTAATCTCCAATTAAACTCCTCGAAAGCCAGTCGCGCCAAACCAGGCCAAGCTTCAACGTAAAAAAGATCTGTGCCGTCCGAATCGGTAGAGCAACGACAAAACAGCAGGCATAGATAATCAGTATTCGGAAAAAACCGTCCTGCTGTTTTGCGACGAGCGCATTGGTGAGATCACGGGCGATGAAGCCAATTCCGGCATTGATGCCGTTCACCGTCAGCAGCATCAAGACAATGATCCCGAGCATCAGCCAATGCAGCCATCGGCGATTGCGCAACTGCTGGCGCATCGCCATAAAAGAAGCTGCGCCCAGCAAGAACAAGCCCGTAAAGGCTGCACCCCACCAGCTGCTCCAGATCGTGTCGATCGTGGCAGCGATACCACCGAAATATTTCTCGGTCAGCTCAGGAACCAGTTGCCCCAGCAAACCAATGCCACCGGTCAGGGCGATCAGGACAAGACCACCGACGCAGAACAACAAGGCAATCAACAGCCCAGCGAACTGCCAGCCAGAGGACTGATCTAGGGGCAGAAAGAAGGGTTGGGCCAAGTTGCGCAGCTTGGTCAGCTGACGACTCAGACCCGAAGCGGGTCCTGAAGCGGTTGCAGTCATGCGGGCATTCTGGCCAGCGGAACCTCAGCCGGGGGGCCACGCCAACGGACGACCACCAATCACATGCACATGGAGATGAAACACGGTCTGGCCGGCGCCGGCTCCGCTGTTAATCACGGTGCGCCAATCCTCAAGACCTTCCTGTTTGGCGACCTGGGCAGCAACCAACAGCAAATGACCCAGTAGCGCCTCATCCTGTTCAGAGGCGGATCGCAAACTTTCGATCGGCTTGCGTGGAATCACCAACACATGCACTGGCGCTTGGGGGGCGACGTCGCGAAAGGCCAGACAGCGCTCGTCGCTGTACACCTCATCACAAGGGATGACCCCACTGAGGATCTTGCCGAAAATGGTGTCGTCTGCCATGGGATCCAGCACAGGGGAAACAGCCGACGAGATGTGACGGCCGGGGCATGAAACCTCTGCGTCACTCGTCCACCAAATGCTGGCACGTTGTCTCAGTGCTTCCCTGCAAGGCCTGGATGCGCGAGCGGTCACCGTGGAGGTGGACCTCGCTCCAGGTCTTCCAGGCGTGCAGCTGGTGGGGTTGCCTGATAAGGCCATTCAGGAATCCCGAGAGCGGGTGCGCTCCGCCCTTCGCAACAGCGGCTTCCGAGGACCATTGGTGCGGGTGGTGGTCAACCTGGCACCGGCAGACCTCAGGAAAGAGGGGCCAATCTTTGATCTGCCGATTGCCCTCGCCCTTCTGGCGGCAAGCGGTCAACTGGACCGCCCCCTCCTCGATGGATTGTGGTGTGCTGGTGAGCTGGGCCTTGATGGCAGTGTGCGGCCCATCCGCGGAACCATTGCCATTGCCGCTTGCGCAGCGGACAACAACGCCGCAGCCCTCGTCATCCCAGAGGGCAATGCCGCGGAAGCAGCCTTGATTCCATCGCTATCGGTGCGACCGGTCAGCGACCTCCTCACCCTGGTCCAGCAGCTGCGAAACCGACAGACCTGGCGACCGTTGGCAAGCGCAACGACTCTGCAAGCGACCAATCCGGCCTGCCCATCACCAGCACGGGAGGACCCACCGATCTTGCAGGGACAAGCGGCACGGGCACTGGCCATTGCCGCGGCCGGTGCCCATCATTTGCTGCTGGTCGGCCCGCCTGGCTGCGGCAAAACCCGTCTAGCCCGCCAGCTGCCGGACCTGCTTCCTCCGTTGACCGAGCGAGAGGCCTTAACCATCACCAGAATTCGCTCCATCGCCGGCCTGATCAACAATCCAACAGCCCTGCACAGCCAACGTCCCTTTCGAGCTCCCCATCACAGCTGCTCCCGCGCGGCACTGCTGGGTGGTGGCGTGCAGGCCAAACCAGGAGAACTCAGCCTTGCCCACAACGGGGTGCTCTTTCTCGATGAACTTGCGGAATTTCCACGCCAACTACTCGATTTACTGCGTCAGCCCCTGGAGGACGGGGTCATTCGACTTCGGCGCTGCCGCGTCAGCAACGACTATCCCTGTGCAATCACGCTGATCGGAGCAACCAATCCCTGTCCCTGCGGTTGGCTTGGAGATCCTGAGCACGACTGCCATTGCAGCCCCAGCCAGCGTCGGCGGTATTGGCAGCGGCTCTCTGGCCCACTGCTCGATCGCCTGGACCTGAAGCTTCGCCTCGATCGGCCCTCCATTCATGCGATGCAGGGCTGCTTGGGTCTTGCTCGAGACAAAAGCCAGGATCCATGGCTGAATCCAGAGGTGATCGCCGCAGCCCGCCAACGCATGCTGCAACGCAACCCTGACCAGTGCACCAACCGAGATCTCGAGGCGCGAGAACTGGGGGAGGTGGGTGCCATCGAGCCAGGAGCAATGCAGCTCTGGGAAGACGTGGTCCGCCAGCGCGGCCTCACCACGCGAAGCAGTCTGCAGTTGCTGCGGGTCAGCCGAACAATCGCTGACCTCAACGATCGAGCGAAGGTCGACGACGGCGCCATTGCCGAAGCCTGCTGCTTCCGCTGTGACGACCTTCTACGAGACGATCATTCAGCAGCAGCGCCGTCGCGATAGATATAGATGTGGCCCAGGGTCTTCGTTCCATACGCGCGGCGCTTGAGACTCCAACCCGGCTCAAAACTGAGCTTGAGAAATCCACTGCCGGCGCCACCGGCACGGGCCACCACAAAGGTCGGCTGCGATGGGTTCCGCGTGGGAGTCGCCAATAACTCCATGTCCGTCCCGGTGTTAACCACCGTGAGCCGATAACGGGTACCGAGGTCATCACCGCCAATCCTCAGCGAATAGCCGTTGCCATCGATATAGCGATTGCAGATCCCAGAGAAATCAAACGTCGACAAGAGCGGGTCGACGATGGCTGGGGAGGCTCCACTCACGGCAAAACAAGCCCGTTTGCTCGAGCGCTGTTCGTAGATGTTCAGCTGCGAGCGCGCACCGGAACCAATCGGTGCAGATACCAAAACGAAATTGGCTTCGTCGACCGGGACTGCATTGAACAACGAACCCTGGGCATGGGCCGTTGAGAGACTGGCCAGTGCACCGGAGAGGAGCAATCCAGTTGCAGCAGGCAGGAATCGTGCCATCACGGCCAAGGGCTGAGCTGCACGGATCGTAAAAGTCATTGGAGGAGGAGGCCGCCTTGATCAGGCCGGTTTGTTCAGCCGAATCGCGACAAGAAGTGTCCCGACCGTGGCGGGAGCGGCAAGAGCCAAGATCCAGCTGGTGACTTTCACACCAAGATCAGGATCGCCATAGGCGAGCTCAAAGACACAACCTGTGCTGGCGATACCGAAGACACAAGCAAGGGCCAGAAACAATCCGGCCAGGGGTTTCATCGGCATGGGATCAAGCGACGCTGTGAACGTATTGACGCTGGAACCCATGGTCTTTGAGTTCCTTCTGTAAGCCGGCCTCATCGGTGACGCGATCCACGAAGAGCACACCGTTGAGATGATCCATCTCGTGCTGAATGCAGCGGGCCATCAACCCATCGGCCTTCATCTTTTTGGGGCGCCCCATTTCGTCGCGATAGCTCAGCTCGATGGCCGTCGGTCGCACCACATCCAGATAGACACCTGGAATGCTGAGACAGCCTTCTTCATAGGTGTCGATCCCGGCGCTCGCCGACGTGATTTCGGGATTGATCAAAATCAGTGGTGGCGTGGCAGCGTTCTCGAGATCAAGATCAATCACCAAAAGCTGCTGATTGATGCCCACCTGAGGAGCAGCGAGGCCGATGCCCTTCGCGGTGTACATGCTGCGCAGCATGTCCCTGGCCAGCTCGCGGACCTGGTCATTCACCTTGCCGATCCGCCGAGCGCTCTGGCGAAGCGCCTCAGCACCAAGGGTTTGGATCTCCAAGGGAGGGGTTTCTAGGGCTTGCTTCGGCACCAGCATGGTGTCTCGAGCTTTGTCAGCCGCTCGTGCCAACTGGGCGAAGCTTCCAGCCAAGACCACCTCGTCATTGATTCAGCATGTTAAGCGGCCCGAATCAGCCGTCATGAGATCTCTGTCATGAGTCAGCCACTCCCCAGCCACAACGCTGTCGGCAAGGTTCCCACCCTGAAGGAACCCCAGTTAGTGGAAGGTCGCGACGGCGCAATCTGGCTGCTTTGGCTGGAGCAAAGGCCCCACGAGCGGGGACGAACAACGGCCTTGATCCGACGGTTCAAGGCCGTTGATAACCCGGTCACAGAACTCACACCACAACCGATCAACCTGCGCAGTCGGGTGCACGACTACGGCGGCGGTGTCATCAGCGCAGATGTGCTGAACGGAGAGCTGTTACTGGCTTGGATCGATGGCCAGGATGGATGCCTTTGGCGCCAGGATTGGGCCTTGCCTGAGAGCACCGAGGAGGCCCCCAGCCCTCGCATGGCTCCCCGGCGGCTGACGACTCCAGGAGCAGGAAAACTCGCCGATGGTTTGATCGACCGGAGCCGCTCCCGGTGGATCGGGGTGCGTGAAATCGATGGTCGCGATCAGCTGGTGCACGTGGATTTAGAGACCAGCGATCAAGAGCCGGTCGTGCTGCATCAACCTGCCGATTTCGCGGGCTATGCCTGCATCAGTCCAGATCATCAGCAGCTGGCCTGGGTGGAATGGCAGCAACCAGCCATGCCATGGGACAGCAGTGAGCTGTACTGCGCCGCCTTGGATCCAGACGGCTGCCTGGGACCACCGCGACGACTCGCTGGAGGCAATGGGGTCTCGGTGTTCCAGCCCCAATGGCTGCCAAATGGAAGTTTGCTGGTGGCGGAGGACAGCAGCGGCTGGTGGAACCTGATGCTCCGTCCTCCAGGGACGGAGCAATGGCATCGGCCCTGGCCGATGGCAGCGGAAACCGCTATGCCCCAGTGGATCTATGGCATGAGCACCACCAGCTGGACAGGTGAAGAGCTGCTTGCCTCGGTCTGCGTCGACGGACGCTGGCAACTCAACAAACTGAGCCTTGATGGCGGGACCGAGGCCATCGATCAACCCTTTGACGACCTCGCCGGATTGCGAGCTCTCAATGGCTGTGCCGTCGCCATTGCCAGCAACAGCCACACAGGCCAAGGCCTGCTGGAACTAACGCTTTATCCCGGCGCTTCCGTCGCATGGCGTCATCGGCCTGCGGTGGATGCCCCCCTTGATCAAGAGGAAATCAGCATCGCTGAACCGCTTTGGTTCAGCGGCCATGGCGGCCAACGCACCCATGCCTGGTATTACCCGCCCTCAAGACCAGCCACCGGCCCAGCACCGTTGTTGGTGAAAAGCCACAGTGGCCCCACCGCGATGGCTCGACGGGGGCTGAACCTGGCGATCCAGTACTGGACCTCCCGCGGCTGGGGGGTTGTGGATGTGAACTACGGCGGCTCCACTGGGTTCGGGCGTGCCTACCGAGAGCGCCTCAATGGGGGCTGGGGTGCAGTGGACGTGGACGACTGCGCGGCCGCTGCCCAGGCGCTGATGGATGCAGGGAAAGCACATCCCGAGCAAATCGCGATCGAAGGGGGCAGCGCTGGTGGATTCACCACCCTGGCCTGCCTCTGTTTCACCGAGATCTTCCGGGTTGGAGCCTGTCGTTACGCCGTGTGCGACCTCACCGCGATGGCAGAGGACACCCATCGCTTCGAAGCGCGGTACCTCGATGGACTGGTGGGGGCGTGGCCAGAACAGCGGGCCCTTTACAACGCACGATCACCGCTTCAACACGCCGACCGGATTCGCTGTCCGGTGCTGTTCTTCCAAGGTTTGGACGACAAGGTGGTGCCGCCGGAACAAACCGAACGGATGGCCGCTGCGCTGACGGCCAATGGCATTGCAGTGGACATTCGCCTGTTCAAAGACGAAGGGCATGGCTTCCGCAACCAGAGCACACAGATTCAAGTGCTGGAAGAAACCGAAGCCTTTTTCCGTAAGCACCTGGGCCTCGACGCCCTCCCCGAACCCACTCAAAAATGTTCACCATGAACAGTCGGAGGGGTTAACGCTCTGATTTGGTAGCAAGAGATACCAAAGCTGTTGTGCGATCCCGTCTTGGACGCCTGGGCATTGCGGCCCTTTGCGTTCCAGCCCTCCAACTGCTGCTTGGCGCCTTGCTGCCCGCCCATGCAGCCGATGGCAGCGCCGCTGCCGACAACACCCTGATCCTTGTCAGCTCTGCCTTGGTGCTGCTGATGACCCCAGGCCTTGCCTTCTTCTATGGCGGTTTTGTCCAGGGGCGCAATGTGCTCAACACGATGGGCATGAGCCTGGTGATGATGGGCATCGCAACGCTGGTCTGGGCCAGCGTTGGCTTCAGCCTCGCCTTCAGTGACGGCGGTGCCATGAATGCCGTGATCGGCAACCCCTTCAGCTATGCACTGCTGGAGAACCTCAACGACACCTGGGACGGTTTAACAATCCCCGGACTGTCATTCGCCCTGTTCCAGGGCATGTTCGCGATCATCACCCCAGCCCTGATCTCCGGCGCACTGGTCGAGCGGCTGAGCTTCCGCTTTTGGTGCCTGTTCACCCCGCTTTGGTTGCTAGCGGTCTACGCCCCTCTGGCCCACATGGTGTGGGGAGGGGGCTTCCTCGGCAAAGACCTTGATTTCGCCGGCGGCACCGTGGTGCACATCAGCTCGGGCGTCACCGCCCTGATCCTTGCGGGCCTGATCGGCGCACGCAAAGGCTGGCCTCAGTCCGGGCGGCCGCCCCACGATGTCACCCAAATCATTCTGGGAACCGGCCTGCTCTGGTTCGGCTGGTTTGGCTTCAACGGCGGCAGCCAGCTCGCGATTGGCGGCGCCGAACTGCCCTTCACCACCACGCATGTGTCCGCCGCGGCTGGACTGGTGACTTGGGCCCTCGTGGAGACTTGGCGGGACAGCAAACCGACTGCGGTGGGCATGGCCACCGGAGCCGTGGCCGGCCTTGTGGGCGTCACGCCTGCGGCCGGGTTCGTCACCCCCGGCGCAGCGATGGCCATCGGAACCATCACCGCTGTGCTCTGTTACGCCTCTGTGCAGATCAAAGTGCGGCTGCGCTTTGACGACTCACTGGACACCTTCGCGGTGCATGGCGTTGGCGGAACCGTTGGCGCACTGCTGACGGGCGTGTTCGCCAGTGCAGCTCTGATCGAGAACCATCCCGCCGGTGCGGTGTTAGCCGAGCAGGGCCGAGTCGGCCTGGTGTTAGGGCAATTCCAAGCCGTTCTTGTGGCCTATGGAGTCGCAGCCATTGGGACAGTCGTCATCGCCTTGGGGCTTCGTCAGTGCGGCGTTCCATTCCGTGTGGACCAAGGGGCCGAACGCCTTGGCGTGGACATCGAAGAACACGGTGAAGAGGCCTATGCCGAACGCGCCGGCTCACCGGTGTTCGACTAATCACCACAGCCTGATCGATCCGACCCTGGTCTTGCGCAACCAGGGTCGAGTTGAGAGCTTGGATGCAATCAAACCAGCCAGGAGCGCACGGTCATGTCCCGTTGGTGGAAGGAATTCAAAGAGTTCTTCTTCTCGAAGGGCAATGCGCTCTCATTGGCCATTGCCTTGGTCGTCGGCCAACAGTTCACCAAAATTGTCGACAGCCTCTCGAGGGATTTGTTGTTGCCGCTGCTGAATCCCTTCATCCCCCATGGCAGCTATAAGGACCTCGCTATTCCCTATTTCGGGGGAGCCATCGAAGTGGGCAAACTGCTCGACACCCTCGTTGAGGGCATGCTTGTGGCCTGGGCCTTGTTCGTGATCCTGCAGGCGGTGAAGCGGGTCGAGCGCATCGCCAACAACCAGAACCCCGGAAGCCCTGAAACCTGATCAGCTGTGTTCGCGCAGGAAGGAGACCGTCGACGCCAGTTCTTCGCTGAAGCGGTCAATCTCCTCAAACGTGCTCGTAAAACTGAGGCTGGCCCGTGCTGATGCAGTCAGGCCGTAATGGCGGTGGAGCGGCTGACAGCAGTGATGGCCACTGCGGATGCAGATGCCGGAAGCATCCATCAGCGCCGCGATGTCATTGGCATGAACCCCGTCAACAACAAACGTCGCCAAGGCGCCGCGACTCGGCTGCTGATCGGGCGTCGGACCCAGCACCCGTAACCCTTCAACCGCCTGAAGACGATCGAACAAATAACCCGTCAGTTGCGCTTCCCAAGCCTGAATCCCAGGAAGGCCGACGGCCTCCAGGTACCGCAAGGCTGCACCCATCCCAACCGCTTCCCCAATCGCCGGTGTGCCGGCTTCGAACTTATGGGGGAGCACCGCCCAGGTGCTGTGATCCAAGAAGACGTCTTGGATCATCTCGCCACCGCCAAGAAATGGCGGCATCGCCTCCAGTAAGGCTTCACGGGCCCAGAGGAATCCCATCCCCGTGGGGCCGCAGAGCTTGTGCGACGAGCCCACCAAAAAGTCGAGCTCAAGGGCGACAACATCGATCGGCTTGTGGGCCAGGCTCTGACAGGCATCGGCCAACACCAGCGCGCCAACGGCATGTGCGGCCGGAATCACGTCCTCCAAAGGATTGCAGCAACCCAGGGTGTTGCTGATGTGCACCAGGCTCACCAAACGGGTGCGCTCATTGAGCTTGGCTCTGAAATCATCAAGGTCGAGCTCACCGGTTTCAGTGATGCCGACATGACGCAACACGCAGCCTGTGCGCTGAGCCAACAGCTGCCAAGGGACAAGATTGCTGTGATGCTCCATCACCGTGAGCAGCACCTCATCGCCTTCTTTGAGCGTGGCGTCACCCCATGTGCGCGCTACAAGATTGATCGCCTCACTGGCGTTGCGGGTAAAAACAATCTCACGGGCACTGGCCGCAGACACAAACTCCGCTGTGGTCGTCCGAGCTGCTTCGAAGGCCTCGGTGGCTCGTGCACTGAGCTGATGCGCTCCTCGGTGCACGTTGGCATTGTCCGAGGAGTAGTAGCTCTGCAGTGCTTCGAGCACCTGTCGCGGCTTCTGACTCGTCGCCGCGTGATCGAGATAAATCAACGGCTCACCGGAGGGAGCGAGCTGAGCAAGGATCGGGAAGTCGGCACGATATCGACTCGCAATCGAGTCGATATCACTACTTAATCGTGCCGTTGAGCTGTCCAGCGCTGTCATGACGACAGCCCCTTCATCACGCGCTTTAACGGCTCCCAAGCACGGGCCGCAGCGGGAAGTTGATCGACAATCTCCTGACAGGCCCCTTGCAGCAACAAGGCAGCTGCATCGGCAGCAGAAATGCCACGGCTCTGCAGATAAAACAACTGGTCTTCCTGCAGTTGAGACACCGTTGCACCGTGGGCGCAACGCACGTCATCAGCAACGATCTCCAGCTCCGGCTTGGTGTCCACACGCGCCCGCTCAGAAAGCAGCAAATTGCGGCTCAGCTGGGCTGCATTGGTGCGCTGGGCTTCCCGAGGGACCGTGATCGCGCCATTAAAAATCGTGTGCGATCGATCAGCAGCAAGGCACTTCTGCAGTTGATCGAGCTCGCCCTCAGGCCCGGAGAACCTCACAGCGGTATGGGTTGCCAGTTGCTGATCCCCGCTGGTGACGGCCAAGCCCTTCAGCGCGGTTTGCGCCTGACCATCGACCTGAACAACCCGAGGCTCGACACGACCAAAGGCCCAGCCTTCGATCACGGAGGTGAAGGAGTAGGAGCTGCGCGGCTCTTGCTCCACCGCCAGATGCGCTAGCAGCGAGGCTGTGCCATCAGCCGACGCCAAGAAACCGTGGCGCAACTGCGCTTCCTGACCGAGATGCACTTCAAGCAGATGGGTGTGCGCCGACTGGCCGTCAGCCAAAACCACCTCGAGAACCTCGAGCTCGGCTTTCTCTTCCAACAACAACAGCACCCGTGTTGCCGCTAAGCCAGATCCACCGCTCATCACCAATTCCAAGGGAGGAACGGTGCCGCGAATCCGCAGCGCAAGGACCTGCTTGGTGGAGGCGTGATTGAACTCAACGGCCCAATCATCAGCACAACCACAACGGTCCAGGGTGTGCCCAAGCGCTTGCTGAAGTTCTGCGGCCTGCAACAGCGTGATGCCCTCTGGCAAGGTCACGCCATCGAGGGGATCACTGATCCCGTCCAGCANAATTCGAAGNCCAGACGAGTCTGGTAACGGCCGTGGCGCCCCGGCCTCNGACAGCTTCATTTCTGCCAAGGCNCCCAACCGCTTGAGGTTGGTCAAGCGCCAAGGCTCCTGACGGCGGGTGGGAAGACCCAGTCGCTCCAATGCNGCGCGACCGCGTTCCTGNACGGGTTCGAGCACCCCATGCATCGTGGACACGGTCATGATCAGGCCGCTCCCTGGGCAGCCAACTCACGGTCTACCCAGTCGTAGCCAGTCTGCTCGAGCTCAAGTGCCAACTCACGGCCACCGGTTCTCAGAATTCGACCTGCAGCCATCACATGGACGTAGTCGGGCGTGATCTCGTCGAGAAGACGCTGGTAATGGGTGATTAACAGCGTGGCGTTGTCCGGGTTGGCNAGCTGATTCACCCCGCCAGCAACGATGCGTAGAGCATCGATATCTAGGCCTGAGTCGGTCTCATCGAGAATCGCAACGNCCGGCTCNAGCAACGCCATCTGCAGAATCTCGTTGCGCTTCTTCTCTCCACCAGAAAACCCTTCATTCACACTTCGTTCCAGAAAGGCGGGATCCATCTGGACCACCTTCAACTTCTCCTTNACGTGATCTTCGAAGTCGAACGTGTCGAGTTCCTCTAGCTCTTGCTTTTCGCGACGAGCGTTCGTGGACACCCGCAAGAATTCAAGGTTGCTGACTCCTGGGATTTCAACGGGATATTGAAAGCCCAAGAAGATGCCCAATCGAGCACGCTCCTCAGGCTCGAGATCNAACAGATCAGTGCCGCGGTAACGAACAGAACCACCGGTCACGCGATAGGCCGGGTGCCCCGCCAGCACTTTCGACAGGGTGCTTTTACCACTGCCATTNCGGCCCATCACCGCATGGATCTCACCAGCACGCANCTGAAGATTGACACCCTTCAGAATCGGCTGATCCTCAACGGAAGCGTGTAAGTCAGTGATGTCGAGGAGAAGCTCGGCGTCGGGGCGAATCACGTCTGGAAGAGAAAANGAAGGGGTAACAACAGATGGAGTGGAATCACTCCGTGGCAACAACGGGATCGAGTTCTATCCCACCGAGCCCTCAAGTTTGAGAGCAAGAAGTTTGTCAGCTTCCGCAGCAAACTCCATCGGCAACTGATTAAACACATCGCGACAGAAGCCGCTAACCATCATCGAAACCGCTTCTTCAAAACCGATACCCCGGCTTTGCAGATAAAACAGCTGGTCTTCAGAGATGCGACACGTGCTGGCCTCGTGCTCAATCGCAGCCTGCGGCTGCTGAGAGCGGATGTAGGGATAAGTATTCGCTGCCGCCTGATCCCCGATCAGCATCGAGTCGCATTGGCTGTAGTTGCGAGCCCCCTTGGCAGCAGGCCCCATTTGCACCAGCCCGCGATAGCTGTTGCTGGAATGTCCAGCACTGATCCCCTTGCTCACAATCGTTGAGCGCGTGCGAGGCCCCACNTGCANCATCTTGGTGCCGGTATCCGCCTGCTGACGGTTGTTGGTCAACGCAACGGAATAAAACTCGCCAACGGAATCAGCACCCTGCAACACACAACTGGGATATTTCCAAGTAATCGCTGAACCNGTTTCAACCTGTGTCCAACTGATGCGGCTGCGAGCCCCGCGGCATTGGCCACGTTTGGTCACGAAGTTGTAGATGCCACCAATACCGTTCTCATCCCCGGCATACCANTTTTGAACAGTGGAATATTTGATCGAGGCATCGTCGAGAACCACAAGTTCAACAACAGCAGCGTGGAGCTGATTGGTGTCAAACATCGGCGCTGTGCACCCTTCGAGATAACTCACCGATGCGCCTTCCTCAGCAACAATCAANGTGCGCTCNAATTGTCCGGTATCCCCGGANTTAATCCGGAANTACGTCGACAACTCCATNGGGCATTCGACACCTTTCGGGATGAATACAAAGGAGCCATCACTGAAAACAGCCGAGTTCAGNGCNGCGAAATANTTGTCGTTGCTTGGAACAACTGAACCCAGATAACGCTCGATCAGCTCTGGATGCTCTTTGACTGCTTCACTGAATGAACAAAAGACAACCCCGTGCTCAGCGAGCTTTTCCTTATANGTCGTAGCGATTGAAACGCTGTCNAANACGGCATCGACGGCNACATTNCTCAGCCGCTTTTGCTCACTTAAAGGGATGCCGAGNTTGTCGAAAGTTTCAAGCAANTTCGGATCAACTTCATCCAAGCTGGCTTTTTTTGCCTCTTGTTGCTTAGGAGCCGCGTAATAAACNATNTTCTGATAGTCGATCGACGGATATCCAAGCGATGCCCAATCGGGCTCCTCAAGGGTCAACCAATGGCGAAATGCCTTCAGCCTGAAATTAAGCAGGAATTCAGGCTCATTTTTCTTCGCCGAGATCAGCCGAACAACCTCCTCGCTCAGACCCTTCTCAATTTTTTCGGTCTCGATCTCGGTGACAAAGCCGTATTTATACGGCTGGCTCACAAGATCACGCGTGGAGGTGCTGGTCATAACGGTCAGCCGGCCGTGGCGTGAATGGTTTCAGTTGTGATCGTCTGCGTCTTGCTAGGGCAAGCAAAAGGATTGTCTTCCGTGAGGAACAGCATGCAGTGGCACTCTTTGCGTTCCCGCATCGGAACGCAGGGGCAGTTCCAGAACGCCTGAGACACCTCCGCTTGTTTGTCCTCGTAGTGCCGACAGGGACACAGTGCGCCACCCAACTCGTCTTTGTGACGGGCGAGACCCTTCAGCACGACGGAGGTGACACTCGCTTCGGCGCAAAAATACGTGCCAGTGCGCTGGGCATAGGTTTCCGCAAATTTGCGGATCACTTCCAGACTTTCAGCTGTCGGCTCAGGAGCTGCGTCAGGCATGGGGACGGCGGTGAATTACGAAACCCCGCGGTTTCCTTTCCNGCACCCTAGATCAAAAGGATGCGCAACAGCGGGATGTTCATTCTGCTGCCCNGCCGGNGCGATTCGNTGGCATCGTGTGATGAGCGTGACGCATTCATGAGCGCTCCGGCCCAAACATCAACCCGCGACAGCATCCTCAATTTGCTGCTGCAGAAGGGGGAGTTGGAGGCNGGTGACTTAGCNGAGCAGCTGACCATTTCTGTGCAGGCGATGCGACGTCACCTGCGCGGCCTAGAAAACGACGGACTGATCGAGTGCAGCAGCCACTCCAAAGGGCCAGGTCGTCCCAGCTATCGCTGGCGCCTGACTGGTCAAGGCCGGGATCGCTTCCCNGACGGGAGCGGTCGGTTTGCNCTGGGTTTACTCGACTCCATGCGAGCCACCCTCCCCGAACAAACCCTCAAAGANCTCCTNAANCAACAAGCNGAAGACAAAGCCCAGCACTACNGAGGGCTCCTTGGCAACGGCCCGCTGGCCGAGCGCCTCGAACGCCTGGCCGATCTCCGACGGGACGAGGGATATGTGACCACCTGCAGCCTCGACGACGATGGCCGCAGCTGGCGCTTGCAGGAATTGCACTGCTCCGTNCAGCGCATTGCCGAAGAATTCCCCGCCGTTTGTGACCAAGAGCTGCTCCTCATCCGACGCACCGTGCCGGACTGCGTTGTGGAGNGGGTGCACTGGCGCCTCGAGGGCGGGCATGCCTGTGGCTTCCGCGTCACCCCAGGAGAGGCCCCATGAGCATCGACGCTGANGTGATTGCCGAGATTGATGCCACCCAGCTGCCCANCCGGGATCGCCACCACCTCAGGCTTTTGGCCCATTGNCTGGACAGCTTTCGCGCCATGGACACCGACGGATCNGGCGAGCTGCCCAATGCCGNCAGCCGACGTCGCTGGTGCGAACAGCAACCGATCGTTGCTGANGACCCCGCATTCATGCGCACATTGCTGGTGCAGCTCAATCAGGCCGCACATCAACTTGCAGAGGTTGCAGAGCGACGCAAGCAACGTCCATTGCAACTGAGCNTCAGTGACTTGATCGCTGATGCAACAGACAGACTGCCATCATCTCCCCAGCNCAGCTGAGACGATGACCCTGGAAATCTCCGACGCCCTCAGCTTCTTTCGCCTGAGCTGCGGTCGCTGGCGGTCCCAACGCAGCCAGCACCATCTCCTGCATCGTCGTGCTGAAGCTGGAGCGTCCTTCATCGTTGTCGAGGANCTCGAAAAGGGCGATCCCCGCCTCGCTGAGATTGCCCAGTGCAACGGCGAAGAGGTCAGCCGGATCATCGGCGGCTGNTGGGTGCGCTGGAGTGGATCCATGGCCTGGGACCGCGCTGGAGAGTCCCACGAAGACCAGACCATGTTTGGCTTGATCCCCACCGATGACGCAGGTCGGAGTGGATTGCTGCTGCGGGATCGCGGCTACGCCGAAAAAGCACCAGTGGCCGGCCAGTTCCGCATGGACGACGAGAACGGCCTGATCCTCACCACGGACTACGAAATGATGAGCTCCCTGGAGCGCTTTTGGTTTGCAGGGCCCAATTTGCGCCTGCGCACCAGCACGGTTCAGGGGCTCTCGAATAACGCGTCGTTCTGTATGGAGACGCGTCAGCTGGATGAACCGCTCGCAACGGCCAACACCACCCGTCCCGCCAGCACTGGCTCACCATTTGGCTGGTAAGTAGCAATACTTAGTGGACTATTACGGGATGTAATCGCTGCAACAGCCGGATGAGAGACCGCGGGCGGTCACTTCTACGATCCGCTGCAGTGGATGCTGAAGCGCGCGTGGCCATTCCTCTTCTGGAGTACGCACCGACCACCCAGAACGCTCGGGTCGCAGCCCTGCGGGTGAAGTCGGACGACAGCCCTCGGGCGAACTCCATGGAGATCGCCATGGATCCGGACAATCTCAAGACCGTGATTGAGAGCGGATATCGCCAGATTTATTTCCACGCCTTTAAATCAGACCGCGACGTCAATCTCGAATCCCAACTTCGAGATGGTCAAATCACTGTTCGGGATTTTGTCCGTGGCCTGTGCCTCTCGGACACCTTCAAGCGCAGTTTCTATGGGATGAACAGCAACTACAAGGTGGTTCGCCACCTTGTCGAACGATTGCTGGGTCGCAAGAGCAATAAATCAGAGGAGATCTCTTGGTCGATTGTGATCGCCACCAAGGGTGTTGAAGGCCTGGTGGATGTCTTGCTCGACAGCCAGGAGTANTTAGACGCCTTCGGTTACGACACCGTTCCATCCCAGCGCAATCGCGTCCTCCCCGGCCGCGAACTGGGAGACACACCGTTCAACATCACCACTCCTCGGTACGACGAGTACTACCGCGGAATTTTGGGCTTCCCCCAAGTCGTCTTCCAGGGTGGACCCTCCAAAAAACTGCCAGCCCGCGCCAAGATCAAGCGTGGTGGATCTCCATCCGATTACCTGCCCTGGGTTGCTGGCCTTGCCAACGCTCGCGGTGGATCACCCAGCACAACCGCCGATATGGACTACCTCTCCAAGGTTCCTTATCGCAGCATCGGCCGCTAAGCCAAAACACCCAGCCATCTCAAAAAAAAAGCGGGGTCCAATCCCCGCTTTTTTTGTGTCCAGCACTGTGATCCCCGGCAAAGGATCGATNGATCGAGTCAGGATCTTCTGACCCTTTAGGAGCTCACGCTTCGAAAGCCGATTTTTGGGCTCACAATGATCCCAAACGAATCCTGGAGCTTGGACGTGTCCCAAACCCTCTCATCACTGGCACGTCTCACTCTCCGTCAACTGCGCACCATCGCAAGCGAACTTGGCGTTCCGCTTTACAGCCGAAAGAGCAAAGAAGCACTGGTGGGTGAGGTCGCAGAACGGCAAGAAAAGCGTGGTGGAGATCTCAAAGCGATCGAAGAAGAGCTGACTGCTCCCAGCCTCGATTCCTCTGAAACCCGCGTTGTNTTCCTACCTCGCGATCCCCAGTGGGCCTATGTGTTCTGGGAAATCGCGGATGCGGATCGCAAACGCGCCCAGAAAGAGGGAGCAAGTCGTCTTTGCCTGCGTCTTGCTGANGTAACCGGCATGCAGGACGGCAGCGCNCATCCNCACACACTTCAGGAAGTGCCGGTCGATAGCCACAGCACTGAGTGGTATNTGCCAGTTCCCCTCTGCGACCGCGATTACNGGGTNGAACTTGGCTACCGGATCAACAGCACCTGGATGTCTCTGGCGTTCTCCTCCGTGGCNCGCGTCCCGGCCCTGCATCCGAGCGAGCAGATCCTCGACCAATTTGTGCCCTTCAGCCTCGAATCAGCTCCTGCAGCACCGGCAGCCCCTGAACCCCAAACCGTTGCTCCCCAGGTTGAGACCACTGATAGCGGTCTCCATGAGCGCCTTTACCAAAGCGCCACTGTTCACTACCGTCGCCGCCGAGTCGGCTCTGAAGAATTCCAAGAGGCAATCGACTCACCTTCCGGTGCTGACCAATTCGGACTGAGTGATTCCGGAATTGGCCTTTGGGCAAGTGGGCGCAATGAGTCCGGCATCGGCGGCGTGGCTCCACGTCAGCGCTCGTTCTGGCTCGTCGCCGACGCCGAACTCATCGTTTATGGCGCCACCGACCCCTCAGCACGCCTCACCATCGGTGGAGAAGAGGTTCCTCTCTCAACCGACGGNACCTTCCGCGTTCAGGTTCCATTCCGCGATGGAGANCAGGTTTANGCCATCGAAGCCACCGCCGCTGATGGAGAGCAGAAGCGCAACATCACGCTNAACTTTGAGCGTGAGACCCCAGAAGACAACAGCAACCCTGCCCATGAAGCACGGGCCGAGTGGTTCTGATTCTCCCCTCAACTTTTTAATCATGCGTTGGTTCGTCGCCATCACTCCCCTTGCGGGAGCGATGGCTTTTCCNTTGGTNGTTCCCCTGGTGATGACNCGGGTCAGCATCGGCGCNGGAGTGNTCGTTGCTCTNGTNCTGAGCTCCTTCTGGTTCATNGCCATGCTGAAGACCTCCGAGATGCCCCATTGACCNCCANAGGGGGGAACACTNAATAGGAGTTGATCCACCCGTGTGATTCGGCAGTGCGTCCTTGCAGTTGGGCTGTTCAGCGTGCTGTGCAGCGGGTGCAGCCATCCAGGAACACTGATTGGACGACCATCCAAAGCATTCAGCAGCCCAGGGCCGATNTCGGTCTATTTCAACCATCGACGCGANGGGCGGTACCNAAGCCCCNNTACCGGTCAATGGCGNGATGGCGACAACCTNGAAGCTCTNCTGCTCAATGAGATCAATGNAGCAAAGCAGGAGATTCTGATNGCNGTTCAGGAGCTCTCACGACCCANCATTGCCAAGGCTCTGGTGACCGCACAACAACGCCAGGTAGATGTGCGAGTTGTTCTCGAAAACAACTACAGCCAGCCATGGAGCCAGCAATTAGCGAGCCACCTGCCAAAGCATCAACGGCAGCGCTGGGAGCAACTGAACGCCCTGGCTGATGACAACAAAGACGGCATCACCTCTGCAGATGAGGCATACAAGGGAGATGCGATCGCGATTCTCAATCGCCATCGCATTCCTTGGATTGATGACACGGAGGATGGCAGCCGCGGTAGCGGTTTGATGCACCACAAATTTGTGGTGATCGATCAACACGTTGTGATCACNGGCAGTGCCAACTTCACAGCCTCAGGGCTNCATGGCGACGCCAATGCACCAAACACCAGGGGCAATGTGAATCATCTGCTGCGCATTGAAAGCGGTGATCTGGCCACTGTNTTCCGCACTGAATTCATGCAGCTCTGGGGTGATGGTCCAGGGGAGAAAAAAGACAGTCAATTCGGGCTCCAAAAAAACAGCCGCGGTGCCTCTGTCGTCGATGTCGGCGGCAATCGCGTCGAAGTACTTTTCCCACCGCACCGCAAGCGCGATACAAACAATGGGCTGGA